>CAYWFZ010000030.1:16692-22308 GCA_964458035.1 uncultured Muribaculaceae bacterium
ATAAAAATTTCGAATGGCAGTGAAGAAAAGTCATATACTTTAGTAGTTAAGGGTGATACATCTGGAGATGGCGCAATTAATGCCTTAGATTTGTTACAAATACAAAAAAGTATTTTAGGAACTTATAAAATGAATGATGCTCAAAAATTAGGAGCCGATCCTTCAGGAGATGGAGTAATCAATGCTCTTGATTTACTACAAGTTCAAAAAAATATATTAGGATCTTATAAGATAGTTCAATAGGAGGAAATATGAAAAAATTATTTTTAAGTTTAATAGCTTTAGTTTTATTTGTTCCAACGATGGTTGTAAATGCATCAAATGCTAGTATAAGTGTTAGTGCATCAAATACAGTTATGGTTGGTAATAATGTTACAGTTACAGTAACTTTATCTAGTGGAAGTTTAATTGGATCTTGGGAAGCTGATTTAAGTTATGATAAGAGTTTACTTCAACTTACTGGTAGTTCTGCTGAGGGTGGTGGGACTTATATGGTTAATGTTGCTCAAAATGGTACTAAGAGTAAAAAGTATACATTTACTTTTAAAGCATTAAAAAGTGGCTCTGCTAAAGTATCTGTAAATTCATTCTCTTTATATGATTATACAACTATGGAAACAATGAAAACAACAGGTGCATCTAAAACTATAACTATTAAGACAAAAGAACAAATAGAAGCATCTTATTCTGATAATGCTAATTTAAAATCATTAAGTGTTGGCGAGTATGCATTAACTCCAGCATTTTCAAAAAATGTTAAGGAGTATACTGTTGAAGTACCAAATGATGTTGAAAGTGTTGTTATAAGTGCTTCTAAAGAAGATGCTAATGCTTCAGTAGATGGAAGTGGTGAAAAATCTTTAGTTGAAGGAAATAACAAATTCAATATTGTTGTTACTGCTCAAAAGGGAAATAGTCAAACTTACGTAGTTAATGTTTATCGTAAGGAATTAAATCCAATAGATGTAAGTATAGATGGTAAAAATTATACTTTAATTAGAAAAGTTGAAAATTTACCAAAATATAAAACATTCACTGAAAGTACAACTACATATGAGGATACTGAGATACCTTCATTATATAATCAAAATACAGGTATGATGCTTATTGGTGTTAAAGATGATGACGGTAATGTTTCAACATATATTTATGAAGATGGGAATATTAAAAATATTTATGTTGAATTGGATAATTATGCATATTCACTTTTGCCATTAGAGTTAAAAAAATCAGATTTATTTAAAGATTATGAAATAAAGACTGTTGAAATAAGTGGTGTAAAAGTTGATGCATATACATTGGATAATTCTAAATATGTTGTTATTTATGCTCAAAATGTAGAAAATGGTGAAGAAAACTATTACTCATATTTTATAAGTGATGGTTCATTCCAGGTTTATAATGAAGATATAGCTAAGTCTTATGAGAAAAGAATAACTAACTTTAAGTATGTGTTATACGGTTTAGTTGGAGTTATTCTAATTCAATTCCTAATATTAATAATAAGAAAGCCTAAAAAAAGCAAGAAGAAAGCTGACTTAGTTGAAACTATTGATAAACATATTTCTAAAGAAATAGAAGAAGATTTAAAAGAAAATAAAAAGAATAAGGATTTAAGTATTAAGCTTGATCAAAATGATGGTGAAATAAGGCTTATTAAAGATGATAAGAAATAGATTAAACTATTTCTTTTTCTTTGCATTAAAATTCTTTTATACTCATATAAAATAATAGGTGAAAATATGAAAAATATTAAATACTTAGTCTTGATTGTTATGAGTGTATTTTCTTTTTATATATCTGATAAATTACTTTTAATGGTTGAGGGAATGAGTCCCTTAATGCAAACAATAAATGAAGTAAGTGATTTTAAGGAATATGAACCAGTAAATGCAATTATTGAAGGAAATACAATAATACCAGGGAAAAAGGGAAGAACAATTAATAAAAGAGAAACTTATCTTAAGATGAATGATTTTGGAACATTCAATGAAACTTTTTTTGTATATGATTATAAAAAGCCAGATGTTTCTTTATATGATAATTTAGATAAAATAATAATTAAGGGAAATAGTAAAAGTGAAGTTTCTTTAATAGTAGATGGAAATGCTTATGATGAATATTTAATTGATAGCAAGATTAATTATACAAAAATAATAGATAATGAGGGGAGTATTCTAAAAAATGATTCAGTTAGTTATATTAATGGTAATTTAGAAGAAAGAGATTTTTATGATTTAAACTATTATTTAAAGAGAAGTAAGAAAAATAGTAAGATATGTTTAGTGGGTGTTACCAATTTAAATATTTGTAATGAACTTAAGTACTATCTAATTGAACCTAATGTTGATTTATATCATTCAAACGTTGCAAATGTAAAACTTAATATTGAAGGTGGAGATATTATTCATGTACATGATAATGTTACTTTATCTGAATTAAAAATTATTATAAATGAGATAAATTATAAGGGATTAAAAATAGTTAAACTAAGTGAACTAATTAAAGAGTAATCTTGACAAGACACTTTAAATGTTCTTTAATATAGGCATATATGTGAGGTGTCTTAGGTGAATTTTTTAAGAAAATATAAAAAATATAAGAATGCTGGTTTACCAATCATGATTTATGAAAACAATGATTTAAAGTTTATTAACTTTTTTAAGGTAAAAAATTCTAAAGGAAAAGAAGTAGTTGAACCATTTGTTTATGATGAGTTAAGTGAAGCTTTAGGAGACATTATTAATGATGGATTTTATTATAGTTTTAATACATTAGTTAATGAGTATGATGAAGATGGAAATAAACGTGAAGTTGTAGGGCATTCTCACTCTCATGATTTTGAAAGTGTTGTTAGAGAAGTATTTTATAATCCTAATGTTTTTTCTATAGATGATGAAGATAAACATCTTTATAGTGAACAGCAATATAAATTTTTAATGAAAATAAAGAGTTATTTAATGGTGATAAAAAGAGAAGATATTCCATATTCTATGACGATTGATGAAATAAATGATTTATCATTAAATGAAGATGCCATGCTTTTTCGAGATTATTATACTAAGACTTTATATGAGGATGAAAAAGCTGATTTAATTATAAATAAAAAAAGGAAATATTTTTTATCTGTTAATACAGACGGCTCTCCTGATGTTAATAAAAATAGGTTTTTACTTGCTAATAATAAGGGGAAGTATTTGGGATTAGTAGAAGTTGTTAAGAAGAAAGTTGTTAGGATAGACGATATAACAGATAAAGATGTTGATTATAAAATGGAAGGATTTAGAAGTCTTAAAGCATTAAAAGAAAACTATAAGAAATTTTATAAAGAACAATTTGAAGATTTTGATGATAGAAAAGAAATTGCAATTAATTATGTCAAAGTAATAAGAAAATTTAAATAGGAAAACTTTAAATGAGTTTTCTTTTATATTGTATATTCACTTATTCGGTGATACAATTAAATTGTATTAACTTACTTGCCGTGTGTTAATGCCTTACAATTAATGTCGATAATTTATATTTTTGGGCAAGGAAAATATAATTTCGAGGGTATGTCTATAAAGACATGCCCTTTTTTTTTAGAAAGAGGGATATTATGAATAATATTGAAGTTACTAGTAGTATATTTGAAAGTATTAAACGTATTGATGAAAGTGGAAGTGAATATTGGTGCGCTCGTGAGTTACAGGAAGTTTTAGAGTATACTGAATGGAGAAAGTTTGAGGGAGTTATTAAAAAAGCTATGGATGCTTGCATTAATAGTAATTATGAGGTTTTTGAACATTTTGTCGGCGCTGACAAGTTGTCAAAAAGGCATAATAACGCCGAAATACTTATTAAAGATTATAAACTCTCACGTTATGCTTGTTATTTAATTGCTCAGAATGCAGATTCAAGAAAAAAAGTCGTTGCACTTGCTCAAACTTATTTTGCTCTTCAAACAAGAAAACAGGAGCTTTTTGAAGAGGAATACTCTAAGTTAAGTGAAGATGAAAAAAGAATGTATAGACGCAAACAAACAAAAGATGGGAATAAAGCATTATATCGCGTTGCAGTAGATAAGGGAGTTAAGAACTTTGACAGATTTACTAATGCCGGATATAAAGGACTCTATAATGGTGAAACAGCTAATGATATTGCAAAGAGAAAAGGGTTAAGATATAGAGAAGATATTTTGGATAATATGGGAAGTGTTGAATTAGGTGCAAACATATTTAGAATAACTCAGACTGAGTCTTTACTAGAAAAGCAAAAAGAATTATCTGAAGAGTTAGCGACTGATACGCACTATAAAGTTGGTGTAGCTGTAAGAGATACTATAAAAATGTTGGGTAGTACAATGCCTGAAGATTTACCTACGCCTGAAAAATCAATTAAAGAATTGGAAAACAAGAATTTTATCGATTATAAGTAATCTAGCAGTTATTTACTGACACTATGGTGTTTTTTCTCATAAAGGGAATTTTATGTGGTAGAATAGTATTAGTAGGTGAATTTATGAAGAAGATAGTTTTGATAGATGGAAATAACCTAATGTTTAGAAGTTACTATGCAACTGCGTATACAGGAAGTTTAATGAAAAATTCTAAAGGACTTGTTACAAATGCTTTATATGGTTTTGCAAACATGATTAATAAAATTATTGAAGAAGAGAAGCCTGAGTATATGTGTGTTGCATTTGATGTTGGTAAGAGTTTTAGACATCGTGAGTATGCTGAATATAAGGCTGGAAGAAATGCAACACCAGAAGAATTAAAAAAACAAATGCCAATTGCACGTGATATGTTAGATAAGATGGGTATATTTAATATTAATGTTTTAGATTATGAAGCAGATGATATTATTGGAACTCTTTCGAAACGTGCTAATGAAGATCCTGAATGGGATGCATTACTTATCACAAGTGATCATGATTATTTACAATTAATTACAGATGTCGTTAATGTTAAATTATTAAAGCCTAAAGGATTTACTAAATATGATCCTAAAACCTTTAAAGAAGAATATGGAATTGATCCTATTAGGGTTGTTGACTTAAAAGCCTTAATGGGAGATTCATCAGATAATATTCCAGGAGTACCAGGAATTGGCGAAAAGACTGCATTAAAATTATTACAAGAGTATGGAACACTTGATAATTTATATGAAAATATTGATTCTGTTAAAGGAAAACTAAAAGATAAGTTAGTTGAAAATAAGGAATCGGCATATTTTTCTTATAAACTTGCAACTATTTATACTGATACACCAATTTCCAATACATTCGTTGATATGAAGTATAATGGACCGACAAAAGAACTTGATGACTTTTATCGTGAACTTGAATTCTATTCTTTAATTAATAAACATGAAGCTGTTAAGAAAATAGAAATAAACAATAATTCTAAAGTCTTGGAAGATGTTAAAGAGATTAGCTTAGATAAACAAATATCTTATTATATTGAATGTGATAATGAAAACTATCATTTGGCAAGTATTCTTGGAATGGGACTCTTTGATGGAGATAATTTATTCTTTGTTGAAAATGACAAAATAAAAGAGGTAATGGATTATATCAGAGATTCTGTTAAATATACATTTGATTTAAAAAAGAATATGTGCTTGCTTAAAGAT
>CAYWFZ010000031.1:0-21980 GCA_964458035.1 uncultured Muribaculaceae bacterium
CTTCACTCTCTAATTTTATAGCATGAGCATTAAGTGCATGAATAGTCTTATAAAACGTAATGCTTATTGTACCAATTTTAAAATTGGTCTTTTGAGTAAATGTATCAAATTCAAAATAATGCTCATGTTTAGTATTTTTAATAAAACTATAATCTTCTATGTTTTCTCCATATGTTGTTTTGCCTTTAGAATTTTCTTTTATTTCTTCTATTTCGATAGGAAGTAATATTTTAACTCTTTTATCTAAATAACCGAGTTTATGCTGTACATATGTGGCATTACCAAGAACAAAAATATCTCCATAATGATCTGGATGGTAATGACTTATTATAACTATTAAATCGCGTAGTTCTTTATATTTATCGAGTAGACTAGTTGACCCATTACCACAATCTAACATTATTCTATTATCACCTTCAGTTACCAAAAATCCTGGACAATTCATATTATTCTTTGGCCAAGGGGATACTGTACCTAATACTTTTATTTCCATATGATCATCTCCTTAGTCATTAACATACTATAGTTTTTGGCATAAATAAAATATCAATATTTTATAGTTAATCATAATTGGAAGTTATATTAAAATAAAAAAGCGATAAATATCGCTTTAAAATAGAGACTTGGAAATTGTAATAACAGGACGAACTCCAAAACTATAATCATTGGTTATGTCATCAAAATCAAAGCTTCCATCTGACACAACAACATAAACATTTCCATAATTCTCAGTTCGCGTCCAGTAAGATGTGTTATGAACAAATCCTGGAGCTCCGTTACATGTAAATTCCATTTCATCACAACCAAGAGCTTTAAGTTCATTTAAAGTAATTAAAGAGGCCTCATTAATTGATGCTTTTTTTGCATTTAATTTTTCCATATACTCTTTAACATATCCTTCAGTGACGCTTCCTTCATAGGTCGAATTGCTTCCGAATATAACTCCCCCAACAAAAGGATAAACAAGTTCTCCCCCACTTGTTTGAGCACCAATTGATCTTGCATCTTGCAATCCTGTTGCGTCACTTAGAGGTGTTGATGTTGTTCCATCCCAAGCGCTACCAACATATAGATTATACTGACTTATGGCTTTAATATTATCTCCATCAATTGAATAAATGTAGAAGCTTTCAGTATCATAACTTATCAAATCACCAATGGATAATTCATTATTATTATCGCTATCTTCTATTAATTTCCATGACATTTCTTCGGCATTATCTTCTGCTACTTCTGTTCTTTCGATTGGTGTTGCCGTAATTGTTCCAACTATATTAAATGTTTTATAGTTTTCCTCAGTTCCATCATAAGGTTTAATTACAGTTATAGTGAGTATTCCATTTCTTTTCTCTTTAGCGAGTAAATTACTTTCGCTGTCAAAATCATTTTCAATTCTTAAGTACTCATTAGACGTTGGGAAATTCAATACAATTGCTGCATCATAATTTTTGCTACCATTAGTTACTTCATATTCAAGCTTAAATACCTCATCCATCAAACTCATATCATGAGCAAACTCAATAGTAATATCATCCTTTATTACAGATGTATCCTTTGTTCCATTGACTAACGCACTTGAAAAATACACCCTAAAATCAGTTGCATCGTGTGAAATATGTGTTATTCCATTTATAGCCAAAGTGGTCGCAACAGATGCAAATCCGACTACTAAAAGTAACACTATAACAAGCACTTTTTTATTCATAATAATCTTGACCTTCTTCTACCTTATTATGTTAATTATAACATCTTTTTTTATATTTTTGGGATTTTATAAAAAAAGATGTAAAGAAAAAGTAATAATAGAAATTATTACTTTTGTTTTTTATATTTAAATAATACAGATGGACGATGTCCTTCACCCGTACGCATTAATTCAGTTTTTTCTACTTTAGGTTCAATTATTCTTCTGAATGCTGGGTCTAGTAATTTCTTATTTAAAATTACTTCATAAACTGTTTGTAATTCTCCTAAAGTAAAATACTCTGGCATCATATTAAATACGATATCAGTGTAGTTAACTTTATTTCTAAGTCTTTCGATTCCACTTAATAATACTTTAGCGTGGTCGAATGCTATATCTTTATTTTCTAAAATTTTAAAGTCATATCTGTCAGTTGTTTCTTCTCTTAGAACTTTTTCTAGTTTTATCTTGATGTCTTTTTCTCCATTAGTTAAGAAAATATCAACAATATTATTTTCTTCTAATATTTTTATATCAAACCAAGATGCATCTTCACTTATTTTACCTGTTAATCTATTCTTATCAACAAGCGCCATATAAGCGGTTGAAAGTACACGCATACGAGGATCACGTTTTGTATCACCATAGGTATATAGTTGCTCTAGGTAGATATCTTTTAGATTGGTTTCACTTTTTAGAATTCTTGCTGGAGCTTTATCTAGGTCTTCATCATATCCAACAAATCCTCCAGGAAAACACCATTTATCTTTAAATGGATAAGTTCTTCTTTTAATAAGTAATACAGACATATGTTTTTCATCAGTCTTACGATAATTATCACTTTCATAACTTGATACACTTAATAAAAGCACATCAGCTGTTACACTTACCCTTTTAAATTCTTCTGGATTATAAGCCTCTAAAAACTCTTTTTCACTTTTGTATTCCATAACACACCTCTAACTTTTTAATAGTTCTAGTAAAGATAAACCAATGAGTTCAATTATAGTTTCTTTATTTTCTTTTCTTGTTTTTTCTTTATCAGCTTTCATATTATATTTATGAAATTCATTCTTTTCCTTATCATATATAGCGATGAATACTTCATCATCTTCTCCCCTAGGATTTGCGGGGTCTGGATTGTTTAATTTTCCTGTAATACCAATTCCATAATCAGCATTAGCAAACAGAGAAATGTTTTTAGCCATCTCGATTGCTGTTTCAATTGAATAAACAGAATACTCATCTATAACTGATGCATCTACTCCCATCTTAATTTTATATTCATTTGAATATGTTACTGCTGAGAATTTTAAGATTTCACTTGCACCATTATGATTGGTTATCTCGCTAGCAACTGCCCCACCAGTACATGATTCCATAGTTGCGATATGTTTTTGTTTTTCTTGTAAGATATGAATAATCTCTTCGTATATACTCAAAAAAATCACCTACCTATATAAATTATTATCTTGTATATATTTTACCACATTTTTATTTAGATAAACACTCATGTCACTTTTTGAGAAGTTTTCTCTTATCTCAGTTGAGGAAAGCGAGTTTTCTTCCATATCAACGACAATTATATTATCTTTATATTTCTCTAGTCTTTTCAATACAGCATCTAAATCATCTGTATCTCGTTTTATAACTAGTATCTTAAAATTATTTAAAATGTATTCTGGTTTTTTCCAAGAGTCTATATAACTTAAATTATCAAGTCCACAGATGAAAAATATTTCATCATTTGGATATTCACTTTTGAAATGCTCAAGTGTTTCGCAAGTATAAACAACTTCACTTTTAAGTTCATAACTTGAGACGTCTAAATAGTCATAGTCATCGGTAATTAGTTTTACCATATTGTATCTATCTTCATCAGGAAGTAAATTGTTTTTATATTTATACTTACTTCCTGTTGGTACAAAGATTATCTTATCTAATAAATTATTCTCTTTAAAGTAATGGGCGATATTTTCATGCATCTTATGTGGGGGATTAAAGGATCCGCCAAATATTCCGATACGCATTAAACATCATCCTCTCCTTAATTATTTTTTTATTTGTCTTATCTTTTTATAAGTTTCATTTCCATCATGGTGAATGTTTTCAAGACTTTTACCTTTATTTAGATTGTGAATAATTTCGGCAATTTTTTTTGAAGAATCAACATCAACGTACCAAGGAAGTTTTTTTATATTCTCTGGAACATATGTTAAATTTGTTGAATATACACGATCTATTATTCCTTTTTCATAAGCCTCAGCAAATATTTCTATCCCTTCTGTAAATAAAGCAAATGTTGCACTTATAAATACTTTTCTAGCTCCCATTTTCTTTGCCCTTTCAGCAACATCTAGAACACTTCCACCTGAGGCAATCATATCATCTACTATAATAATATCTCTACCCGCCATATCTCTTCCCAAGTAATCATGTCCAATTATAGGGTTTTTTCCACCAACTAAACGCGAATAATCTCTTCTTTTATTAAAGCAACCTACGTCACAGCCAATAATATCTGCGTAATAACGTGCTCTTTCAACAGCTCCCATATCCGGAGCTAAAACCAATAAATTTTCTGGATCTTCTACATCATTTTCATACATAACTTCTAATATGCTACTAGTAGCGTAAAAGTTTTCAAAAGCCATTTTAGGAACTGCATTAGCTACGCTTGGATCATGAGCATCAAATGTGATGAAGTTTTTAATTCTAAAGGCTTCAAGATCTTGCAATCCCATGGCGCAGTCAAGAGATTCTCTTCCCTTTCTTTTGTGTTGGCGTGATTCATACATCAAGGGCATTACAACTGATATCCTATTTGCGTGATTTGATGTAGCTGCTATTATTCTTTTTACATCAGTAAAATGTTCATCTGGTCCCATAATATGATCTAATCCTCGCATTTTATATGTACATCCATAATTCCCTACGTCAGCTAAAATATAAATGTCTTTTTCGCGAACAGACTCATATATTTGTCCTTTTCCTTCTCCATTTGAAAAACGGGGATTCCCTGCGGAAATCATGAAACTTTCTTCACTTTTTCTTAAAGTCTTCAAATGATTATCAACTAAAATTCCTAATTCATTTGCATTTTCTAGTACAATTAATCTTAAATTGCCAATTTTTTTCATTTCCAATACCACCCTTACTTCTTGAGAATATATTTATTAAATCTCATCTCTGCATTCATTATATCATAATTTCCATCAAAATAGGGATTCCAAGAATAATAATTAAAATATTTTTTTAATTTTTCTTCATCAAAGTTTCTAATCGTCTCTCCATCAACGACATAATCGATGATAATGTTAGTTGCTGTTGTTACTCCTAAATCATGTAGGCGACCCATTAGTTCGATAGCTTTGTAGGTTGCATCAACACTTCTATTCATAGCAAGTAACACTCTTGCATCAAAACTTTGAACAGGACAGTGGACGATATCTAAAAGGCCTAATTCTGCTAACTCTAATAATTCACTTTCACACTGTATTAAATTTTGGGATTCAATATTTCTTATAGATATTTCTTTATTTGATTCTTTTGCAATAACTGCCCACTTTTTAATTTGATATATGGTTGGTGAATCACTAGTTAAAACAACATGTTCATGATTTAGGAATTCTTGTATTTGACTCTCTGGTTCAGTTGTATAAACATCTCCTCTTGTATGTCTAATGGTGCAATACTTACATTTACCATGACACCCTGCGCCTAATTTTAATGGATAATAATTTCTAAATAGATGCCCATCTTTAAGTTCTCCGTCTTCTTCTTTAAAATCAGGTACCCAAAATGGTGGCTCATAATGAACAAGAGTTGTATCATTAAGTTCTACTCCTATTTCACGAACAACGTCTAATCTTCTAGTAAAGTCTGGCAAAGGTATATCAAGTCTTTGAGCAAGACAGCCACCAATATAAATTGGTTTATTGGTTAATTCATGTAATCTTGCTGCTACTTTAATATCATTTAAAATGGCTAAGTCAGTCACTTGGCAAGAAAGTACGACGATTGAATCGGCCACCTCAGGTGTATCTACAAAGCATTCTGGATATTTATTTGCGTAGGATAACATATCACTCCAAACTGACATACAAGCTGCAGAAGTTGCATAAATTTTATTTCCTAAATCTTCTTTTTCATATATTACGCCCTCACCAAATTTATTTTTTATATTTTTCATAATATCACTTCCTTATCTATTTAATGTTTTATTAACATCTGGTTTTTTTTCTTTTACATATAAAGTTAGACCATTAAAGTACGCACGATGTTCTAAATGTTCACCCATACCATAGCCTTCCCAGTTACTATTAATGTAAGCATCATATGTAAGACCAGTAACTAGATATCCTTGGCTCTCTAGTAAGTCTCTAAATATTCCTAAAACTTCATCTCTTGATAGTTCTTCTTTTACTGTTTTTAATGCACCTAGAATATTCACTTTTTTTGTTACTTTAACTCTAGCTACACAAGACATCTCCTCAAATAATCCAACTGGCTCACGAGTAGCACTTAGTGTAACTTTTGCTTCGATATTTTTATTTTCACGATAATATTTTTCAAGTAATTCACATACTTCTTTTTTCTTAATAACAATTTCCATAATAAAACTCCCCTTTCAGTAAATTGTTTTTAATATATTATTAATATCAAATAAGTAAATATTAATATACAGATATTCTGTATATTAATATTTGAACTTTATTTATAGCCACATCTTGCTTGAAGCATCAGATGGCATTCTTAAATCTCCCCTTGGAGATATACTAATAGTACCCACTTTAGGTCCATCAGGTATACAACTTCTTTTGAATTGTTGTGAGAAGAATCTCTTGATGAAGAAATTAAGCCACTTCTCAATTTCGGATTCACTAAAGCTTCCCTTGAATGCATGAAGTGCTAAATATTTGATTTTTTCTGGACTTGCTCCATATCTTAAGAAATGATATATAAAGAAATCATGTAATATATAAGGTCCGACAATACTTTCTGTTTGCTGTAAGATTTCGTCTTTATCACTAGGTGGAAGTAACTCCGGAGAAACAGGTGTATCTAAAATATCTTCGATAATCTTCTTACGTGCTTCATCTTCTTCTGTTTCAGCAAAATAAGATACTAAGTATTTAACAAGAGTTTTAGGAATGGATACATTTACTGCATACATACTCATATGATCTCCATTATATGTACACCATCCTAAACATAGTTCAGATAAATCTCCTGTACCTATTACTAACCCACCTACTTTATTAGCATAATCCATAAGTATTTGGGTTCTTTCTCTTGCCTGAACATTTTCATATGTTACATCTAAGATGCTTGGGTCATGGTCAATATCTTTAAAATGTTGCATACAAGCATCTTTTATATTAACTTCTTTTAGTGTAGCTCCATATAGTTTAACAAACTCACATGAATTAGTGTATGTTCTGTTAGTCGTACCAAAGCCTGGCATTGTAATACCGTAAATGTCTTTGTGATCAAGTCCTAGTATATCAAAAGATTTAACTACTACTAAAAATGCTAGTGTTGAATCAAGTCCGCCAGATATACCTATTACACATTTTTTTATACCTGTTGCACGCAATCTTTTTGCTAAAGCATAAGCTTGAATATTCAAGATTTCTTCACATCTAACATTACGCATTTTTTCATTTGCAGGTACAAATGGTGCTGGAGAATAAGCTCTTATAAGTTCATTATCTGGATTATATCCTTCAAAGTAAACTGTCTCATATTTTTTATCTTTATCTTTTACAACACCCATATAAGATATATCTTTTATACGCATTGCTTCTATTCGGGCTAGATCAACATCACTCATTATTAGATTAGACTCAAAAGAGAATCGTTTATTACTTTCTAGCATATGTCCATTCTCATATATATAGGAAGACCCTGAGAATACTAAATCAGTAGTTGATTCATTAATACCACTTGATGCATAAATATATGCACTTATAGTCTTTTCTGATTGACTTTTAACAAGAGATTTTCTGTAATCATTTTTACCAATTATCTCATTAGATGCTGATAAGTTAAAAATCATCTTAGCACCTCTTATAGTAAGGTCACTACTTGGAGGATACGTGCACCATAAATCTTCGCATATTTCTACACCAAATACTCTTCTAGCATCATCTTTTTCTTGAAATAAGATATTTGTTTTAAAAGGAATTTTTTCTCCATCAATAGTTATTTCATCACTTAATCTTCTTGCATCTTCACTAAACCATCTTTTTTCATAAAACTCACCATAGTTTGGTATATAAGTTTTAGGAACAATTCCTAGAATATGTCCACCTTCTAAAACAGCTGCACAGTTAAATAATTGATTATCGCGTCTTATTGGAACACCAACTATAAACACACCTTTAATCTTCTTGGTATATTTTTTTAAATCAATTAAGCCATTAAGTGCTTCATCTAGTAAGTGATCATTTAAGAATAGATCAGCACAGGTATATCCCGTTAAAGATAGTTCAGGAAATAAAGTTATCTCTACTCCCTTACTACTCGCTTCATCCATCATTTTCTTTATTTCACTTACATTAAAAGTGACATTACTTATCTCAAGTTTAGGAGTAACTGCTCCAACTCTCATAAATCCTAACTTTTTATCCATAAATTATTCTCCCTTACTTTTGTTTTTTCTTTTTAGTTTGTCTAGGTATTTTTTTGCTTCACCTATCGCTATTATACCACCCGCGTCACTTATAACACCAGTATCAACTAGATAATATAAATCATTAAGTGAACATTTTTTATATTTTATATATTCATCCTTATCAAGACTTTGTTCGTGAGTTTCTTTACAACCTAGTGCTAAAAAACATGTATTATAAGCACCTGATATTCCTTGATCTTGATAGAATGATTTTAGTGGTATAAGTTCTTTTGCCGTGCAACCTAACTCTTCTTTTAGTTCTCTTTTTGCTGCCTCAATTTCTGTTTCACCATCATCAATATAACCTGCAGGAACCTCAACACATGTACCAGAGGAAGTAAATACCCTAGGTTCAACAATAACAAAAGACTTACTATCTTCTGTTATTGGAACGATTATGACTGCATTTCCTGAACTTCCTCTTTTAACTAGTTTCTCTCGATTAAATATTGCACCATTTTTTAGTATCACCTGATAATTTTTAATACTTAAAAAGTTACACTCATGATTAGAAGTCTCTTTTATATTTACAACGCTTAATTCATTTCTTAACTTATCTAATTCTTTTAAAATATTCGTGGGACGCATAACTATGCACTTCTTCCTAATACTAATCTCTTTTCTTTTTCTATTAATTCATTTTTAAATTTAACATAGCTTTCCGTTCCAGATACATGATATTGATATGGATCTTCTTCAGCTTTTACTTCTGGGTAAAGTTTAGCCATTTCAGCATTACAGTAAGCACGTTTGATATCTAATTCAGGGTCATCATATACAAGATGTCCATCTTTAAATATAGGTTGTTGTAATTCAACAAGTTCAAATTTATTAATTCTTCTTCTCTTTAGATAATCAGTTGGACTTACAATTATGATGTCATCATTAGTAATAATTTCACCTTGTCTAGTCATTATGTCAGCAATAGCATATCCAGTATCTTTATCGAATGCACGATATAGAATCTTATGTCCAGGATTTACTATCTTGATTGTATCATTACTTAATTTAATCTTAGGAACTCCATTTAATTCAACTTCTTTATCAACACAACCCATTCTGCCTTCTGGTTTAGAAATGTTATCTCCAACTCCTAGACTGTCGAAGCATGCACCTTCATCAATTAAACCTTTAATAGATTTTGCATTAAGTCCATTACTTAAACAAATTTTAGCTTGTGGGAAACCAGCTTCATTTAACATTCTACGCGCTTCTTTTGATAGATAAGAAAGTTTTCCTGAGTCAATACGAATACCAATATGATCAAGTGGAAGCCCATGACTTGCCATGTATTTAAATGTTTTAATTGCATTTGGTATACCACTTTTTAAAGTATCATATGTATCAACTAAAAGAATACAATTATTTGGATATATCTTAGCGTATGCAATGAAGGCATCTAATTCTGAATCAAATGATTCAATCCAACTGTGTGCCATAGTTCCCATAGCTTTTTTATTAACCATACGAGCTGCCATTATGTTACTTGTTCCAACACATCCGGCCATCATACCATAAATTGCAGCATCTATTGCAGCTTCGCATCCATCTGCACGACGTGATCCAAATTCCATAACACCTACGCCCTTTGGAACGGCTTCAATAATACGTCTTGCGCCAGTTGCATGTTCCATTGCTCCATTTATAATTGAAAGTACTGCTGTTTCAAGTATTTGAGCTTCAATAATTGGGGCTTTAATCGTTACTAGTGGTTCATTTGGAAAAACTGGAGTTCCATCAGGAATTGCAGTTATTGTTCCAGTGAATTTGAAGTTCTTTAAATAATCCACAAACTCTTTTGGATAACCAGCACTTCTAAAATAATCTAGTTCACCTTCATCAAATTTTAAGTTTTCAATAAAAGGTATGAGTTTATCAATACCAGCCATTACAGCATATCCACCATTGTTTGGAACTTTTCTAAAGAAGATATCAAATACTGCTTCCTCATCTTTCTTGTTACTTAATAGGTATCCTGTACCCATTGTAAATTCATATTCATCAGTCATTGTTGTATAATTTCTTGGTAATCTTTCTATTCCATTATATGTTTTCATTTTATCTTTTCCTCTCTTATTTATATTTTGTTAATATCAAACCTGTAAAAAAATATTATGCTACAAGTTTTAATTCTTTTTCGCGTCTTTCTAGATGATCAAAATCATCAACTATTTCAATTCCTGATTTACGCATTACTTCAAACGCATATTCAGTTTCTTCATCCCTATTGTGTCCTTCTGCATCAAATGTATTAACCGCACTTGCTACAACAAAGATGTGTACACTTTTATTTACTTCATCCATAAGTCTAGCTAAAGTTTTAGCAAAGTCTAATACACATAGATCTGTACAAACTCCAGCAATTACAATTTCTTTTAAATCACGCAAATCTTCTAAATCAATATGTAAGTCTAAATTAAGGCCACCATTGATTGAGTTCTTGTAATAAATATTTGTATTTTCTTTCATTTCTTCTTCCTTAAAATCAGGAATAAGTTCAGCTTCTGGGGTATTTTCTTTACAGTGCCCTGGATAAAGTAAGAATTCAACCGCATCTTCCAAATGCCCTTCCATAATAAAGTTTACTAGTTGTTCTTCTCTTCTAAACTTCTCAATTAATTTCTTTTGTTCTGGAACTAGCTTGTTGTACTCCTTATTGTGCATTGCCCCGAAGTTTACAAAACCATTATTCATATCTACTATAAATAAAGCTTTTGTAAATTGTTTTTTTGTAATGTTTTTTTCTTCTGCTGCCTCTTTCATTTCTCTAACATTATCAAGCAACTTTTCAAAAGCATCCATTTGTGTTTTATTCATACTTCTTATTAATCTTAAATACTCACGATACTTCTTATTGTTGTTGTATTTGTTTGCTAACACACCGTCTCTCCTTCTAACTCCAAATTCGATTGGCAATGCATTTTCTTTATAAACACTACCTAATAATTCATTTTTTTCCATTTTCTTTACCTCTTTCTTTTTTGTTATTATTATTTTATTAATAACATATTTTATAAAATTTCAAGAGTTTTCTGCTTTTGTTATTAACATTATATTAATATCAATAGCATTTGTCAACTACTTTTTAATAAAAAATTAAAAAGATTTATATATTTTTCTTTCATCGCCCTAAAAATTGTCACTTAGAATAAAAAAAATTAGACAAAGAATAAGTACTTTGCTATAATATTCATCATTAATGAGGGGTTATTATGAAAATAAATACTAGATTAGTGGAAACTATTTTAAATAAGAATGGTGAACTTTTTGATAAATTTCAAAGATTTAGTAAAGTTTACTTATCCGCGACTGAAAACGTCTCAATGATATTTGATGGAATTGATTTAAGTGGCAAAAAAGTTTTAACTGTAGCTGGATCTGGAGATCAAGCATTAAACGCAATATATTGCAATGCTGAAGAAGTTACTTTATTTGATATTAATCCACTAGCGTTTGCTCAAAGCGAACTTAAACTTGCCGCTGTTAAGGCCTTGGAATATCCTGAATTTTTTGAATACTTTACTTATGGTAATGGAAATGTTCTTAATACAAAAAGTTATGATAAAATTGCGCCCTTTTTAGATGAAGATATCGCTTCATATTATGATTTTCTTTATTCTAACTACTCTCCTTTAGAAATATTTAAAAAAACAGTTTTTCCTTTTTATGTAACTGTTTCTAAATTAGAAAGAATAAATAACTATATGAGTAAAGAAAATTATGCTTTATTAAAAGAAAAAGTAAAGATGAAAAAGTTTAAATATATTGAAACTGATCTTCTTAGTTTAAATGATGTATTAGAGGATACTTATTATGCGATTTTACTTTCAAATATAAGTGATTCATTAGAATCTATATTTGATGGCAATGTTCTTAAAAACTATAAAAGATTTATACATATACTTAGTAAAAAATTGGATAAAGATGGTTTTATCCAATGTGGTTATATATATAATAGTTATAAAGGACATACTGTACAACCAATATTTGCGTGTGACACCATTAGAAGGCAAATATTTGATTCAGAAGAATTTTGTGAAAAAGATGTGGAAGCGTATCAATTCTACTCTTCCAAAGATAAAATTATTACCTTCCAAAAGAAAAGAAGAAAAGTATCTTAACTTTTCTTCTTTTTATTTAATCTAAATCAAGTGAACGATTATCACGTTTTTCTTTAACATACTTAATGAAATCATCTAATTTCATTGTTTTTTTATCTTCACTGCTATAGAATCTTATAGTTACAGTTTCTTCATCACGTTCTGAGTTTCCAAGTACTAATGTAATTGGAATCTTTTTCATTTGAGCTTCACGCATTTTATATCCTAACTTTTCTTCACGTGAGTCAAGTTCTACACGTATATCTTCATTAAGAAGTAATTCATACACCTTTTTAGCATAGTCTAGATGATATTCATTATTTACTGGTAGAATTGAAACTTGTACTGGGCTTACCCATAGAGGTAAAGCTCCTCTTCTTTCTTCTAAGTAGTAAGCAATAAATCTATCAATACTTCCTAAAATTGCACGGTGAATTACTACTGGAGTTTTTTTAGAACCATCATGGTCAACATAAGTTAACTCAAAACGACGTGGCAAACAGAAGTCTAATTGGCAAGTAGACAAAGTATATTCATTACCAACAGCTGGTTTAACTTGAACATCTAACTTTGGTCCATAGAATGCAGCTTCTCCAATTTTTTCTATATATGGAATTCCAATATCATTTAATACTTCTCTTAATTTGTTTTCAGCATTATCCCACATTTCGTCATCTGGATAATACTTAACCTTATCTTCTTTATCTCTTAGTGATAATTCAAAGTGATAATCTTTAATATCTAGTTCTTTATATACTTCTAGTATTAAATCGACAACACTCTTGAACTCACTTTCGATTTGTTCAGGAGTAACGAATAGATGTGCATCATTTTGGCAGAAACATCTTACTCTTTCAATTCCCTTTAATGAACCACTTGCTTCATATCTACAATCTCTTGCAACTTCACCAATACGTAAAGGAAGATCACGATATGAATGTATATCATTTGCATAAATCATCATATGATGTGGGCAGTTCATTGGACGTAAGACGAATTCTTCTCCTTCGACTTCCATCTTAGGGAACATTGAATCTTTATAGTGATCCCAGTGCCCTGATGTTTTATATAATTCAACATTTCCTAAAGGAGGAGTTAAAACATGTTTATATCCTAGTTTTCTTTCTTTTTCTTTGATATATCTTTCAAATTCATCCCATACAATATATCCATTAGGTAAATACATTGGAAGCCCTTTACCAACTAAGTCATTAGTCATAAATATTCCTAAATCTTTACCTAATTTTCTATGATCTCTAAGTTTAGCATCTTCAAGTTCTTGAAGATATGCATCTAATTCTTCAGGAGTAGGAAAACAAACACCATATATTCTTTGTAGGACTTTATTGTTTACGTCTCCTTTCCAGTAGGCCCCACTAAACTTTGTTAGTTTAAAGTTTTTACATTCTTTAACTGTATCAACATGTGGCCCACGACAAAGATCAGTAAAATCTCCTTGAGTATAAGTACTTATTACAGCTTCTGATTCATCCATTCTTTCAATCAAATCTATTTTATATGGATCATCTTTGAATTGTTTTAAGGCGTCTTCCTTACTTATCTCATTACGAACAATTCTTTTACCATCTTTAGCAATTTTCTTCATTTCTTTGCTGATTGCTTCGATGTCTTCATCATTGATAACTTTATCCCCTAAATCAACGTCGTAGTAAAAACCACTTTCAACAACTGGTCCTACCCAGAACTTTGCATTTGGATAAAGGTGTGATATAGCTTGTGCCATAAGATGAGCACAACTATGATTTAATTTATTTAATTTTTCATCTTCTTTAAAATTTATCATATTCTCATTTCCTCTCTTCTTTTATTTTGTTTTACTTTTCGGTCCGATTCGCTAACCTATCTATAAATTTATTTCGGAATAAGTATTTTTCTTTCATGACTTCCATCCCCTCTTTTTCGTTCTTGTTCTTTTAATATTTCCGGTCTAATGTATGGTGCTACTCTTTTATTTTTCTTTGTACTCTTTCCATCGTAGACACATAAAATACTACCAGTTTCAATATCCTCTTTTTCAACTGTTTCAAATGGAACAGCTTTTACATAGGGAATACCCAGTTCCTTTATATCGCGATGTGTAGCACGTTTTAGCTTAGCTATAGTTTCTTCATCTACAATATCATCAAGCCCAACATAGCTAGTTAAAAATTCAATCATTGATATAGAAATCTCATAATCTTGATTTTTCATATTTACCCCCTATAAACATAAAAAAGAATGACACCAAGAAGTGTAATTCTACACGGTACCATTCTCATTTTAACTCAATTATTTATAACGGTAATAATCCGGAATTTATTAATTCTCTTAAAAGGTAGTAACTATTAACCATTATTGTTTATTTGCACCAACCATAAACTCTCTTTAAATAGTAAGTTAATAATCGTGTCCTTCTTCATCGATTTACAAGAATATAATATCACTTACTCATACTTCTGTCAATTAACTAGATAATAAAATTAAAATATGATATTATATATAATAGAGAGGCGTTGGTTAAAGTGGACTTTAACATTGTATTCAAATTATCAGGTTCTACTATTAGTATATCTGAAATAAAAAAAGACGTTGATTACAAAAGTCTTAATAACACGAACATTATTGATTTAAAAGATCTTAAATTTTCGCGTGCTTATATAAAAGAAAACTTTGAACTTGTCTCAAACTTTTTAAGTTTAGTAATACTTAAAAATAATATAGATACCGTACAGATTAATAATTTAGATATCGCACTTGTTGCACTTGACTTAACTAATACCTGGGAAAGAATAAAAAAAATAATTTTTAAACCAGATAAGAAATTATCTTATGATATATTTTTTAAATTACTTGATAATAAACATGTAAGAGAAATAGAATGTTTTGATATAGCTGAATATTTAATTGAAAGATTAGATATTAATAAAAAAGTTAAAATTAAAACAAGGAATAAAATTAAAACTAAATCAAAATTTATGGTTATAAATTCTTTAAATAGCTATTCAGATATTTATTATAAAAAATACTTAGTTATAAGTAATGAATTCAATAGCGATGATTTAAATGAATTTAAAAGTTTTATGCGTATAAATGCTAAACTAAAAACCGTAAAGATAGTTAACTACTCTAATGAGATTATTACGACTGTTGTAAATGAGATAATTGAAAATCAAAAGAAAGATATTTTAATTGAAACTAATGAAAAGAATAATGATTTAAACACGATTTATAATTCAGTGACATACTTAAAGAAAAGTTACCATAAATATTTTGATGAAAATAATATTCGTTTTAAATTAAATTACTCTAAAGAATATAAGAGCAAGAACTTTTTTAAAGAACTTAATTTTAAAATATTTACAACTATAATACTATTTATTATATTATTTTCTGGATTTGTTGTACTTGTAAACTACTATAGCCAGTATCGTGATAGAAATAAAATTGATGCTCAATTACTTGATTTAGAAGATGTTTTAAGAGATGCTGAAGAATACATAGAAGTAGATGGTAATACAGAAAATGATATTGATTATATAGACGTTACTGATAATGAAGAGAATACAACTAAAAAGAAAAGTAACTATGTATCATCATATTATACAAATTTTGAGCAGGTATTTGAAACTTTACTCCAAAAGAATGACAATACAATCGGTTGGATACAAGTGAATAACACTAAGATTAATTACCCAGTTGTACAAGCTGACACTAATTCATATTATTTAAACCATGATTTCTTTAAGAAGAAAAATAGTATGGGTTGGATTTTTATGGATTATAGGAATAATTTTGACAAACTTGATAAAAACACGATAATATATGGACACAATATAAAGCAAGGTATTATGTTTGGTACAATTAAAAATATGATGAATAAATCGTGGTACACCAATTCTAATAATCAGATTATTACTTTTAACACACTAAATAAAAATATGAAATGGAGAATATTTTCATTATATCAAATAAATGAAACAGAAGATTATTTAAAGACAGAGTTTGAAAGTGATGAAGAATATATGAATTTCTTAAATATGCTTAAAGATCGTAGTAAAAACAACTTTAATGTTGAACTTACTCCTGAGTCTAAAATACTTACACTTTCCACTTGTTTTTCTCATTCTACTAGACATGTTGTACATGCAGTGCTTGTTGAAGAAGAATAAAAAATGACTTCATATCAAGTCATTTTTTTATGTTTGCAGTTTGTGGTGATGTTACAGTTTGATTGTTATCATCTGATGTTCCAAGTAATCCAGTACTTTCGAAGATATCTCTTAAAGATGCATAAGATTCTTCTGGTAATATCTTTTTAACTGTAAGTAATTCTAATTCTAAAACTTCTTGTGATAACTCAATTGCACTCATATGTAAGTATTTTGTTGGATCGAATATATTAGGTTGATTCGAAGCAAAGTATTTTTCGTTTGGATTATCTGCTATTCCACTCGTATCTAGATCAAGAATTCCCATATATTTTAAATATAATTCTTTAATCATGGGTATTTTTTTGTTTGCCCCAATGTACCTTAGAAAATCAATATCAATATCATAACAAGTAGCAAATGAATCTGTCAATTTTTCTTTATTTCCATCTGCTTTTTCTATACTTCTTTTTAAACGGTATTCAACTACACTTGGATAATCTTCTAATGGACTTTCCTTATAAAAATCATTTATTTTATCTTGAAGTGCCCTATATAACTCAATTACTTCATTATGGTAAATCATGGCACAGTCATCAAATTCATAAAACATTTTACCTTCTAAAACGGATCTTAAAACTCTAAGTCTTTTTTTAGACACGACAACTAATCTTTTATCAAATTTTTCTAAGTGTTTTAAAAACTCAATAAAACAGTCTTGAATCTCGCTCATCATTATTACATAATGTTCAAGAATCATTCCGACAAAAAAATTAGCTGGATAGAAATCATGTTTATCATAATCTTTAAAAAGCATTAAATCAAAATCTTTTTTTAATATCTCACTCACAAGAAATGTGTATTTGTTTTTTACTAATGTAGTTATGTCATGACTAGCTATACCATCAAGTATGCCCTTTCTTTGAAAATCTAAAATTACCTTATTTACTTCTTTTGATGTTGCAATTAAGTTTAATTCTTGCTCTTTATATCTATATAGACCAGAAATAAAAACTTTTATACCCTCATTCAATGTTTTTTCATCCATAAAAACACTCCTTAAATAAAAAGGCTTACCCTTAGGTAAGTCTTATTTAATTACCCCATTTTTTAATTTAGGTAATTCTATTTCTTCATCATCTATTTTTGATGGAACCGTAACTGTTACTAAATTTAAATTAGTATCTTTTACATCACTTGTACTAGTAATAGAATTAATAATGAACTTATCTATTTTTATTACTAATAAGGCAATTATCCATGACATAAATAATCCCATTGAAAGCTCGTATAAGCTCATAAGTATTGGATTAGTAAATACACTAAATTCATCAAATGGAATATTATTTACATTTATATATTCGATAATACTTAGGAATAAAAATGATATAGTTATTGGTAATACTGTATTTAAAATTTTAATATATTTATTAGTATTACTACTTAGAAGTGTTGCAGCCATTATTACTAGTGATACAATCATAACTAACATAAATTCTAGTGTAGTTGGAAAATATATTACTTCAATTAATCTAGTTGACACGTTATTTATAAAAATAGCAACTGTACTAACATAGTTTGATATATAAAATCCAAGTACTACTAAACTAGCTATAATACTAGTATTTCTTACAACTTTCTTATTCATTAAATTCTTAAATATCATAGCAATTACTAAAATTGCTAGTTCTAATAAAACGAGTATAAATACGTGAGAATTTACTAGAGATTTTAGTGCATATTTTATTATCTCAAATAAACTTAATTCTGTCATACTTCAAAACTCCCCTTCTATTCTACACCAACAAGTTCAAAGATGAACACTGTTTGAGTAGTTTTATCATTTCTCGTACAAGTAATTAATGTTAAAGTAGTAACATCAGCATTACGACGAATAGTTAATTCACCATCTTTTGGTTCTAAATAACGATTGCGAAGCTCATATTTATATACCTTACCTTGATATGTAATATAAGCATTTGCATTATCACTTAATTTATATAATTTATCAAAGAATGAAACACTTGAGTTTCCTCTATGAGCAGCTAATATCAAATTACCATTTTCTTTATCAGGCATATCTGAGCCTTTTATTAACATGACGTTGTATCCAACACTGTTGTATTTAGAATCAACATCAACAAATCCCCTTTTTATGTCTACATCAGGTACACTTAAATATCCAATGTAAGCATCTACTCTATCAGACCCTACCATATCTTCTAGATCAACTACTGTATTATTAAAATCCTCATTGTCTAGTTCTTCTAGGCTTTCTGTAATTAATACTTGTTGTTCTAAAAGAGCAATATTCTTATTATTAAACAGATTACTTTTTATTCCTGAAAAATAATTAGAGAATATCATCATAAGACCTATTAGAGTAAAAAGAATACTAAGGAGTATCTTAGCATTCTTTAATTGTTCTCTTTGCACAAGCAATTCCACCAATTAGAAGTGCTATACCACCAATAATCATAAGTGTAGCATTTTTTCCTGTAGCAGGAACATGTACTGTTTCTTGAGATTCTTTTGTATTATAGAATGTGATGTAAGCACTGTCAGTGTAAACTCCTTCTTTATTCATAACTCTAAGTGTTCCGTCTTCCAATAATTCAAATGAAAGTACTTCTTTACTTAGAACATATCCAGCTGGAGCTTCTACTTCAGATAAAGTATATTTACCAGCAGAAAGTGATAATTGATATACTGCACCAGTTGTAGTAAATTCATTTACTACGTTTCCTGATTCATCTTTGATAACTAATTTAGCACCACTTAGTAATTCTCCTGTCTTAGAGTCTTTCTTAGCAACACTAATCATGTCTATAAGTTCATTAATCATAACTACTTTATTAACACTTACATAGTTACCTTGTTCATTTTTAACAAATAATCCACCAATATCATCGATATAGAAATGAATTGTTGTTTTAGATAATTTATATCCTTGTGGAGCTAATGTTTCAGTTAATGTATATTCTCCACTTTTTAATGTAATACGCTTTGGTTCTGTAGTTGATACCCAAGAAGCTATTTCTTTTCCTGTATTATCTTTAACTACTAATGTAGCTCCAGGAACTTCTTTAGATTGAGTAACATCAGTTTTACTTATATTAATATCATATTCATCTTTATAATGTTTGATATTTAATGAAACTGAATCTTTTAATTCCACTTTAGTTTCTACAGGATCTTGGAATAATACTTTTTGATATTTATTACTATGATAGTAATAATATCCAGTATATTGTGTATAAGCTCCTTCAACATTAAGTGAGAATGTTAATTGTTTTCCTTCTGGAATTTTTTCTGCAGGAATTTTAACTTTAACCCCATCATCTCCAGCTTTTACAACTAGTGAACCTGCTGGAACATTTGATAAAGAATATTTTAAATTTCCTGATGTATTTGCTTTGATTACTTTAATTTTACTTGATACATAGTATCCATTCTCTAAAGTAAACGAAATATTTGATTTATCAAGTGCAAGAATTGCTTCTTCTCCTTTATAAACCTTTGCTCCTCTATATAAGTTATAGATATATTGAGCTACTGGATCTTTTTCTACATTTGAAACAATGTATTCTTTTACTTCTCTAACTAGGTTAAAATCCTTACCTGATAGATAGTCTTCATAATACCAAACTGCCATTTGTGTGATATAGAAGTCTTTATCTTTATCACCTGTATTTGGTTTATGATTTAAAATGTAAATATAACCTGGGTCTACTGTACCAGCTTTGCTAAACTTAATGTTAGCTGCATATGTTGCTGATAGATTCATACAATAGATGTAATATTTACCATTATCAGCTGTTTTAACGATTACTGGGAAGTTTTTAATGTATTCAACTTCTCTTAATCCTCCAACTAGTGTAGGATTCTTGTGTGCGTCACTTACAACTGAGTCTGGAATTGATGTTGCAGCATTTGCATTCATCATTCCACCAAATATCATTACTGCTATAAGCATAAGTAATGATAAAACCTTAAATTTCTTCATTTAAATCTCCCTTTCCCCTTGAATTGCGGTATATAATAACACATAATAAAAGAAAATGCAAATTTTGAAGGCATTTTCTTGATTATTTTCTCAATTTTGGGCTTTTTTTCGCAATTTCTAGCATAATTTTATATAAATATTCTAGTGAATCTATATAATAATCAGCATCTTCTTTTAGATTCTCGTAATCCTTATTTAATACTTCTTTTACAATGATTGCGTCAATATTAGCTTGCTTAGCTGAAGCAAGACCAACAGATGAATCTTCAATAATAACTGCTTCATTCTTTTCAACACCAAAATGACGGAGCGCAAGTTCGTGTATTTCTGGAGATGGTTTTAATTTTTTTACTGATGATGAGCTTAATATAAGATCAAATATATCTTCTCCTAAAAAACTTGTAGCATCTATTTTGTAAAGTATTCTATCAATACTTGATTTAGCACCACTTGAAGATAGGCATAATTTATAGCCATTCTCTTTTAAGAGTGATAGTAGTTCCTTAGCGTAAGGTTTCAATGTAAGTCTTTCTCCAATTAAATCAAAGCATATTTTTTTTCGATAATCAGCTAATTCCTCTAGAGATGCATCTATATTATATCCGGTTCTAATATAGTCTACCCATGCAAGATAAGGATCAACACTTCCACATTCACTTATGAATTTATCTCGGATGTAGCCAATTTTACTTGCATCAATTGATACACCTGCAACATTTTTTAGGAATACTTGATCTGCCTCACTCCATATTCCTAAAGACTCGATTAATGTCCCATCCATATCAAAGATGAATAATTTTTTATTTTCTAACATATCTTTTAGCATACAATCACCACCATGATTGTTATATTAACATATTTATTAAGTTCAAAGAACAAAAAGTTATTGCACTGTAAAAAAAAATGTGTTATATTTATAGAGCAGTGGCAATGGATCTTTAGCTCAGTTGGTTAGAGCATCCGGCTCATAACCGGGCGGTCGTAGGTTCGAGTCCTACAAGATCCACCATTCATGTGCAGGTATGGCGGAATTGGCAGACGCGCTAGACTTAGGATCTAGTGGAGTAATCCGTGCAGGTTCAACTCCTGTTACCTGCACCATATTGAAAAATAAAGCGAGCTTGAGAAATGCTCGTTTTTATGTTATTTTGAATATGTCAAGGAAACTTGAATAAAATAAAAAAGGGAACATTCAATGTTGCAGTGTTGAGTGTTGCCATGGATATGGTTCCACCTAAATCATCGCTGAGTTATGTGAATTTCTTTTATATAAAAACTATAAACAAGAAAAAAGACACTAGAATTACATGAAGTGACCCCATTTTTGACACTTTAAAAAAAGAGATAATTAATATAAAATAAC
>CAYWFZ010000032.1:0-21710 GCA_964458035.1 uncultured Muribaculaceae bacterium
AACATTCAATAGTCGCATGTTGAGTGTAGCCGTAAATAGGTTCCACCTAAATCATCGCTGAGTTAGGTGGATTTCTTTTATATTAAAACTATAAATAGCAAAAATAGTAAAAGGAAGATAATTATTACTAGAGATAGAATAAAAAAATCCTTCTTGTTCACATTGTCGCTTCCCTTCTAAATTGAAGTTTGGCTCCACCCAACTTATTAAATGTTCCACATCAATTATATCAAACGTATGTTTCGTACACAACGATTTTATATAAATTTTATCAATTTAGTAAACACGCTTGTTTTATGATAGTACCATTATACATAGAAGTATTAATTTATTACTTTTGATTATTTGATTATTTAAAACGAGAAAGAAATGCTGATGCTGTAATCTTAGATCCACATCAAAATAATATAAGGGCGATTAAAACGTACAAAAAAGCAGGGCTTTATGAACTTTATTGGATGATAGAAGAAATTATATACGGATATATGTATAATAATCAAGCATGGATTAGTGAGGGATTGAAGTCCATAAAGGATTTTAAAGTTGGGGAGGAAAATAATGAAAATATTCGTAGGGTGTAGTAGTGCAACAACCATTGATAATAAGTATTTAGCTTTAGCTAGTAATCTTGGGCGCCTTATTGCTGAGAATGGACATGAACTAATCTTCGGTTCAAGCGAAAATGGGATGATGGGTGAAGTTTATCGTGCCGTAAAAAATAATGGTGGTAAAGTAACTGCTATCATACCAGATAAGTATAGAGGTTTTCTTACCAAAGTGGATGCAGATAAAGAAATAGTTACAGAGACAGCAACAGATCAATTAAAGAGTTTAGTTAATATGGGAGATGTAACAATTATGTTACCAGGAAGTTTTGGGGCGTTAGCTGAACTTACTGTCTCAATTCAAAATAAGAAATTAGGAGAACACAATAAAAAGATATTTATTGTAAATGCTTATGGGTTCTTTGATGATTTATTAAGTCAATTTGATCATATTTACAATGAAGAATTTGATAGTTGTAATCGTGATGAATTATTCACAGTTGTCAAAACGCCAGAAGAGATATTTGAATATTTAAAAGGAGAAAAATTATGAAATTAAAAGTATTAGTTGATAACAACACATTTATTGACATGTATTATTTGGGAGAGCCAGCTGTAAGTTATTATATAGAAGATGGTGATACTAAAATATTATTTGATACTGCTTACTCTGATGCATTCATAAAAAATGCTGATGCTATGGGAATAAATTTAAATAACATTGATAAACTTGTTATCTCGCACGGACATGATGATCACACAAAAGGGCTTAAATATTTCTTTGATGAAAATATACAAAAGAATACTGAGTTAATATCTCATCCTGATTGTTTTGAATATAAAGAAGATGAAACCGGACTATTCATCGGAAGCCCGCTAACCAAAGAAGAGTTATCGAGGGTATGTAATTTAAATTTGTCTTCATCCCCCATTAAGATAAGTGAAAATATTACATTTCTTGGAGAAATACCTGAGTCAAATGACTTTGAAATACGTTATTCAATTGGAAAGAGAAAAGTTGATAATAACATTACAGCCGACTATTTGAAAGATGATTCAGCAATATGTTATAAAAGTGACAAGGGACTAGTTATAATAACGGGATGCTCTCATAGTGGAATCTGTAATATTATTGAATATGCAAAAAAAGTTTGTAATGAAACGCGTATTTATGGAGTTATCGGTGGATTTCATCTATTAGATGTAAATGAAAAACTTGAAAAAACAATAGAGTATTTAAAAGGCAATGATATAAAGTTCTTATATCCTTGTCACTGTGTTTCTCTTGCTGCAAAAATTGAGATGAGTAAGACTCTTGATATAAGGGAAGTAGGAGTTGGACTCGAACTCGAATTTTAAATATTATGAAAACAGATGTAAATAAAGACCTTTAAAACTTGAAGAAGAAAAATAATTAAGCGTGAATATATTTATTCACGTTTTTTTTTGATATAATATAATAAGAAATAGGAGACCATTATGGATAAGCAAGCAAAAATTTTATTGGATAAATATTTAAATATCTTTAACGAAGAAGAAAAACTTCAACTCTTAAACAATTTCTTAAAAAATTATGAGGGATATGATGTTGTAGATTGGAATAACTTTTATGGACATATTGTAGCAAGCGCCTTCGTTTATTCTAAAAAAGAAAAGTTATTTTTAACTTTATATCATAAAGAATTCAATACTTATGTATATCCAGGTGGACACGTTACTGAGGATGATGCGTCTATACTTGATGCTGCTAAAAGAGAGGTTACTGAAGAAACGGGAATAACCAATTATCAAATTTATAAAATTGTTGATGATGAAAATGTTCCAATTGATATTGATATACATAACATTGCTTATAACAAAAAATTAGATTTACCACCACATTATCACTTTGATTTTCGCTACTTTTTTATAGTAGATGAAATAGTAGATGTAACACTAGATCATGAATCAAGTGATTACAAATGGGTCCCACTAGAAACTATTAAAAGTAATCCTCACTATGGGCATGTCTATAAAAAATTAGAAAAAATAATAGAAAAACTATAAAAGAATAATAAAAATATGTTAATATAAATATTCATAAGGAGTGCCTATGGAAGAATATTTAGAAAACAACATGCAAGTAATACACATAGAAGATTACATCAGTATAGAAGATTACTTTAGTTTATCTAGTGAAATAAACTTAGATGATGTAACTTTTAATATTTTATGGAATTCAGAAAAACAATGTATTAATAAGGGATTTTTATTTGTCTTCAGATATTCAGATAAACTTTATAATATTTTAATTGACGATGGAAGTGTTCATATTGATGAAAGAACTGAAGTATGTAGTATTACGGAGGAAAGATTTTTAAGAGTTGACTACTTGAAAGATGACTATAGTTATTCACTGCTTAAGCACGATGAAAATGGTTCAACTTTCTATACAATGCAATACTCAAAAAATTCGACTTTTGTCTTTGGTCATGATTTTACACCTAAAGAAGCCTATGAAGAAATACTAAGGGTAATGGAAACACTAAAAGAAGTTGATGGTATTGAGAATATTATTTCTACTGATAAGATTAATGAAGTTGTCTTAAGCGATATAGAATCGCGAATTGCACCAAATTTATAAGGGAGTACATAAATGAAACTGAAATACTTGGATGAATATATAAATGATAAAGAGGGTAATACTTACCAAGTGCTTGATACTAACTCTATTGATTTTAGTGGGTCTGTAAAAGGAATCAAGATTAATGAATTTTTAGTGATTGAAGCAACTGGTGGAGAACACATTGAAACCATTAACAGTGAGGATTTAATAGAAACAGTTTATGTAGCTTCCAAAGGAGATGCCATTTTTATAATAGTAGCAAGGATAAATATGTTCCAAGAGATAGTAAGGGATGCCCTTTAAAGTATAGAAATATAACAGACTATGGTTATACTAGAGTAAGTGAGGAGATAGATTTTTATGGTAAGCCATCTATAAAAGTTCAAAGTAAAATAGAAGGGGATTTACTACCAAATATAATAAGTACTCCTTCAGTAATAAAAGATGCTTTTGGAAAGAATAATCATCAATTTCTAGTTATTGGATCAACTCTAAAAAGAAATTTAAAAACTGGACAAATTACTGGAATAGATCCAATAGCTTTTGCAACTACTTGGAAAATATGCACTAATAAGCAAAAGCACTCAAAAGAGTAATCATTTATTATTAATATAAATTATGATAAAATAAATATAGGGAATTAGAAGGGAATAATAAAATGGATAAAGAAGATATGTTATACAATATTGAAGTTGTCTCTAAAATAATTTCAGAAATGGATTTAGAAGAAAATTCAAATACTCCTGTAGAAGATTGTAATAAGGAATTTTATAAATATTTAAATGAATTTCCTAATGAAAAACTAAAATCTATGCATGAAAGTGTTTGTGCAAACGCCTCATCAAATAAAGCTCTATATGAAAGAATATATATGCTTTTAATAGAACGTGAGTTTATAGAAAAAGGTATAACAGATGAATTAAAGGAAAAGTTTGAATATCATAGAAATCAATACAATGTTGCAATAAAGAATCTTTAAACTTGGAGGGTAGTATGAATATTTATGAAGTGCTAAACAATATAACTTTATATATTGATAATAATTTAACAGGTGAAATTGACTATGAAGTTATAGCTGGAATGCTTACAACAAATATTTATACTATGCAAAGATTGTTTTCAATAATAACAGGTATTCCTATTGGGGAATATATTAGAAAAAGAAAACTCTCATCATCCGCCTATGATTTAGTGAGTGGAGATATGAAAGTAATGGATGTTGCCATAAAATATGGCTATGAAAGTGGAACATCTTTTTCTCGGGCTTTTGAATCATTCCATGGGCTTACTCCAAGAGAAGCTAAAAAGAAGCATAAGTTTAAAGAGTTTCCAAGACTTATCTATGAAAAAAAGGAAATGCCTTTATTAGATTTAGAATACGAAATAATTGAACTACCAGAATTAAGATTATATGAGGTATCAATAATCACTGACAATAGTAAAATAAAACATGATGCACCACTTCATTTTTCTAGGTGTAAGAGTCTTTATGATGAAACTATTAAATATGCAATGGTTAGTTACACAGATAAAGAAAGATATACTTGTAATAAATATTCCATTCTTTATGAAACAAAGAAAAACAATTCAAAACTATTTACAATACCTAAACACAAATGGCTAAAATATAAAATAAGTACGGACGAAGCTAAAGAAATTCAAAGGATGTCTGATAACTTCTATAAAAAAATATTACCTAGTCTAAAGTACACTTTATCAGATTTACCAGAACTAGAATATTATCATGATAATCAAACAGATTTTTTAGTTCCAATAGAATAAAACAAAATTGACTAATAAAAAGTCAGTTTTTTTTATTAAAAAAAATATATAATATCCCTTAGGGGTGTAGGGTGTTATGGTAGAAGTGTTTTTGCTTAAGAAAAGTATAGATAAAGAGTCATGGGATGCTTTAATAAAAAAAATTGCCAAGTATGAAGGAATAAACAAAGCATGGCATATTTATGTGGTTTATAATAACCCCTTTCTAAAATTCTATTTGAATACTAATAAACACATACCAGCGTCCCTCGAAAAGATAGATAACTTTTTATTTAAAAAATGTGATACTTTTGAATTCAATATAAGTCAACTAAAAAAGAGTATTCTTTTATCTTGTGAAACTTTAAATAATATTAAAGAAGAGTTAGAAATAAGAGATAAAGAACATATAAATTATATTGATATAAAAATAAAATCTAGTCTCTTTGGAAAGATCCACTACAAAATAAACATAATTACCGAAAAAAAGAATTATTTACTTTTAATGAATAATCCCAGTAATATGCTAACAATTGATTTTAATTTATGCCCAAATATTTTGCCTGCAGGGACACCCAAATACTTAGATATTAGCAAAGACTTATCTCTTCTTACCAGTAATAAGGAATCATCATTATTTAAAATAGATACATTCCCTTTTCTAGAAGGACACTTTTATTTAGATCCAGATAGTTATGACTTCAATAAGCATTCTTTAGTTGTTGGCTCTTCAGGCTCAGGTAAATCTAAATTTCTAGCATCATTTGTAAAAAATATACTAACTAAAAGTTCTAAATATAAAATAGTAGTAATTGATCCACATGCATCACTTGAAAATGATATTGGAGGACTTGGGTTCGTAATTGATTTTTTGAATAACTCTATTAATCTGTTTGCATCAGATACAGATATAATTATTAATATCGAACTTTTACTAGAATTAATTACTTCTTTGATTGGTTCTAAGAACACTAAAGTAGAAAGAGTATTAAGACATAGTCTATATCTATTACTTGTTGATAAATCATTTAATTTTATGAATTTAAAAAATGTTATTTTAGATGCATTCTATCGCAATGATTTATTAAATAAATATAAAAATGTTATTCCAACCAACATAATTGAATTTTTTGCCTCTGAATTTAATGAGATAAAAACTAAATCTTATATGGATGCTATTTCACCAATCATATCACTTGTCGATGAATTATCTTTAATTCCAGTATTCAACTCCAATATAGAAGGATCTACTTTATTAGACTCAATTAAAAGTAATGACTTATTACTGTTTTCTCTCGATAGAACTAAATTGGGAGATAAAGTAACAAAAACTCTTTCGGGTTTAGTTATGGAGCAACTCTTAACTTTAGTGCAAAAGCGAGAGATAGATGAACATGTAATTTTTATAATTGATGAAATATCTGTTGTTGAAAATCCGATAATGAGTATATTTTTATCTGAGGCAAGGAAATATAATTTATCACTTATATTATCTGGACAATACTTTAACCAAGTAAGTGAGGATTTAAAGAATTCAATATTTGCTAATGTTTTAAATTATTATATTTTCAGAGTATCAAGAGGGGATGCAACACTACTAAATAAAAATATAAATATGAAAATACCTTTAAGTGACGAAGAAGAAACAAAAATAAAACTTTTAACCGAACTAAAAAATCGTGAATGTATCATGCGTATAAGTAAAAATGGTTCATTGCTACCTCCATTAAAAGGAACTACTAATGACTTTTCTGGTGTACCAAGAAAAAATAATTTAGAAAAAGTTAATACAGAGTCAGAAGAAAAGAAACTAGAACATAATTCAAAAAGCAAAAAATTTAAAATAGACACAAATATAACCTTAAAGGATATACTTATGAGTTCGTCAACGAGTAGAAAGGATTTAAAAAATGAAAGATAAAGAAGCCTTAAATGTAGTAAATAAAATATTTAAATCAGTTTTTGGAAGGAGTAACACATTTACATTAGAAGAAATAAAGGAAAAGTTTGCCTTCGATATAAAGTTACCAAAAGAAGTATATGATAGTAAAACAGGTGAGATAACCTACGCTGATTCAATTAACAGTGGACGATTTATAACCTTAAGCAATATGGAGCGTGAGGATTCAGAAAATGGTTGGATGCAAGAAAAACAAGATATTACTTCTATTGAAGAATTATTAAGCCTTTGGAATAATATTAATTACACCACAACAGAAAGAGTATATGATTCAATTAATGTTTCTAAAAGTGATACAATATATGGTTGTGAAAATGTATATAATTCTACAGATATGAGTAACTCCAAAAATGTAATTTATTCTGATTCTTGTGGTAATTGTGAATATATATTATGTTGCGGTAGAAGTGGTTCAAGCAACTTCTGTATTAGAACAGATGACTCTAAAAATTGTCTTAATAGTTATAATGTTATATGTTCAAATAAAATCATTAATTCATTTTTTATTCAAGATTGCTTTGACCTTTATGAATGTATGTTTTGTTCCCATATAGCAAGTAAAAAATACTGTATCGCAAATATGCAATTTGAAGAGGAAGAATACATGGAAATAAAAGAGATGATAATAGAATTTATTTTAACAAAATAAAAAAGGGGCATTTAAGCACCTTTTCTTAATTTTAATACTTGTTTAACTGGCATTTTATTCTTACTAGGTAAATCACTTTCATCTAATTTATAAAGATCAGTTGACTTAACACTTAAATCTCCATCATTATATTTTAGTTTTGATTTTACTTCTCTTAAAACAGCGATTTTATCTTCACCATTGATATAATAAATATCACTAGTTATATTTTCAATATATCTATCCATTTCTTCTTGGATATTTATATTTTCAAAAACTTTAGAATGTTTTAACACTTTATGCATTTTCTTTCTCTCTGACAATTCTATTCCTAGATTATTTATATTATTTTTTATTTCTTTTTTGTTTTCATAAAATTTATCTCGTGCTTTGGTGTAGCGTTTATGAGCTTGTATAAAACTCCAGGAATAGCATGCTATAACAGACCCTAATGGAAGTGATGATATTGCATTAGTTATAATAATCATTACAACAAGTAATAATATAAGATATAGTTCACTTTTATTATCTTTAAAATAGGTTAGTACATTAAATTTATCATTTAAAGATTTTAAATCATCAGTTAAAGAGCCATCATATTGAATATTTTTCATCGTTTTCATTCCTTAATCTTAATACTTGCTTAACTGGGAGTTCACTTTTTTTAGGCATTTCTTCATCTTCAAGTTCATAAAGAGTAGCAGTACCAGTTATGTGTTTTTTATCTTCACCATATGTTATCATTTCTTTTATTTCTCTTAAGGCCTTAATTTTTGCTTCTTTATTAACAATGTATATGTTACTCGTAATCTCTTCCACGAAATCACTTATATCACTCATACTAACTTCATTTTCTTTAGGCTCATCACTAGGCATTGGAACAACTACAGCATTTAAAACATCATCGATTTTATATACATTTTCAAATGATACTGTATCATTTAATCCTCTTTTATATTCTGATATCTCTGGGACAAGTGAAAGAACGCGGTCCCTTGTCTGCATTTTTCTGATTTCTTTTGCAGTTCTATTATTTCGACGTACAGTTGTTGTAAGCGTAATAGCTGTAATAGATGATACAAATGATGAAAGAACTGTTGGATTAAATTTTCCAAGTATTCCCGATAAAAGAAGAAGTACTATTAAAATTACCCAAATTTCAATTATAAGTTTATATAGAAGACCTAATGAATCTTTATCTTTACTTTTATCATTTATTTCCTCTAAATCATCAGTTAAGCATCCGCGATATTTAATTTCTTTCATTGTTTGTAACCTCCAAACGTCTTACAACTGGTAATTCATCAGGTAAATCTGCATTATCAAGTATGTATAACTCGCAAGGTTCATCACTATCTTTAAATATACCCTTAGTAATTTTACCTCTTATTTCTCTTAAAACAAGAAGTCTATCTTTATTATCAAGAGAATAAAAGTCTGTTATAATCTTTTCATATGAATCGCGTTTGTCTTTGTCTTCAACTTGAATAGATTCAATTAAAGAAGACGCATCAGTGATACTAGGCATAAAGTTAGTTTCTCTTCCAGGAGTTGGCGCAACTATTGATTTAGAAAGACTCGTTATTTTTTGTTCTGAATCGGAAGCATTTTTCTTTCTTAATCTTATCTTTCTAATCGGACTTCCAATAAATAGGTAAGAGTCTAGTAAAGTTGTTAGAGCACAAGCACTTGGAATAAGTATAGAAGAATTACTAATGTCTACCATCGATAAAATAATAGTGCCAGCAACAATTGGTATATTAATAATTACTCCAAGTATACTTGATTTTACAATAATATCACTTTTTTTATCCCTTACTGAGACATTATGAATATCGTTTTTTAAACTACCTTTATAGTTTAGTTTTTGCATAACCAAAACCTCATTTCTTTCGCTAGTATTATACACTAACGCACTATTTATGTAAATAAGATTATTTGACTAATACACTTATTTATAATAGAATTATAAGAACAAAGGAAGTGTTTCTATGAAATTAGAAAAAACTAAAAATCCATTAGTAATCAAAGCTGAAGATAATGGTGCTTATTTAATGCCCATTAATGGAATAGAATACAAAATGAATATTAACGATGGAATTGTGATTGGAAGACAAAATAATTATTTAGGTATCAAGTTTATAAATGCGAATAATCAAAGCAACTACTATAAAACAGATAATGCTATAACAGCTTTATCTTCTGTTGATGGTATGATAACTGTTTATGAAGATGGGAAAAATATCCCCTGGCTTTTAAATCAAGATGGTTCTTTAATAACAACTATATCAGATGAAAAAGAAGAAGTGTTTTGTATAGATGGCGAACAAAGGAAAAAAAGTCATGAAGATATTGAAATTGTTATAAAAGATGATATTCTACAGAGTTACATAGTTTATAAAAATGAGAGATTTCCTTTACCAAGAAGTCTAGTAATTGGTGATAATATATATGGTTTTAAAATATGTGTTAATATTGCCGATAATGAAAACACAACAATATACCCAACACATGGACCTATTTATGGAATTGAATTATACAAAAATCGCGTAAGAGTATTTGAAAAAGACAAATCTATTCCTTGGGTATTTTCTAAAACAGGATATTTATTAGGAGAAGCTGATTATAATAAAATTTTAAGAAGCGAACAAGCGGCTTATTGTGAAAGACATAAATTAACATTAGAAGAATTAAATCGTGAAATAGATGAGTCTTTAGGAAATATTGAAAGGAAATTATCATAATTGGAACTGAAGTATAGTTCCTTTTTTTTATACTCGCATAAACTAAAGTAGAAAGGAATGTGTTTATGAACTCAAGATGTGTTGATAATGAAATGGACTATAACTATATGGGAACAAACCAAGGCGGATCTTGTCCTATTGGAAATACTTGTCCACCAATATATGAATGCCCAATGACAAAAGTATGTGAAAGAGTAATTGTACATGATGTACCACATGTAATGCCTATAAATACTAAAATAATAAATCGCCATGTATATCGTCACACTTTTACACCAGTATTTTCATGTGAAGAATGCGATACTTGTGAAAATGTCTATGAATCATGTCCTAAGAACTTCTAATGAAGTTCTTTTATTTATTATTATTCTATTGACAAAATAAACTAAATGTTTTAACATAAATAATCGTAGTAAAAAAGGAGAAGTATTTTGATATTTCTCCTTTTCGTTTTTTATTATCATGGATAAGCTTTAAAAGGAAGGAGAAAAATGAAAACAAAAATAGCAGCAATACTTACCGCAATATTATCAGTATTACTTGTAAGTGATGTAGATGCTTATCAAGCTTATGATGGCTCATTTTATGAGGCAGAAAAAATAAAAGGGGTTTATTTTTACAAACATCGAGATGATACTGACACGAAAAAGTATCAGTATCACAATTTTCATAGTCAAGCGACTATTTATAGAAAAACAACAGACAATAATGTTGTTTATTGTGTAGAATCTTGGGAGCCTATAAGTGGGGCACCAAATGGATCTCACCTAATTGTGAATAGGAGATATCCAGATTCATGGGAATATGATGTATCTTCTCGTGTAGAAGCTTTAGCCTATTATGGATATGGATATAAAGAAGGCGGATACGACCATACAGATCCAAAATGGTATGCCGTTACCCAATTTTTAATTTGGCAGGTAACATCGAGTGATATTAAACATTATTTCACATCTTCTATTTCATCAACAACACCAATATATCCATTCGAAAACGAAATTGGAGAACTAAATTATTTAGTTAATCAACATACTGTAAAACCACTAATTGAAGATTATATAAATAAACAGAATATAGAAGTTGGGAAAAGAGTCATTCTAAAAGATGTTAGAAATGTTTTAGATAATTATCAGAAAATCGAATCTTCAACTTTAAATGTTGAAAAAATAAGCAGTAATGAACTAGCAGTTACTGCGTCAACAGAGGGGAATCATAATTTATATTTATTTCAATCATATAGCTATTATAATAAACCCTACACTTATTATAGAAGTGATAAATATCAAGATATGTTAGAACCAGGAGACATTCTTTTAAGGAGAGAAACTTTTGGCTTTACAGCAAAAATACCTGAAGATGATTCAGCCTCAACTGAAATAGTGGAGATTATAGTTAAACCAGATGAGCCTGATAATACATCAACAGAAGAAATACCTAATGATGAAGATATCAAAGAAGGTACAATACCATCTGATAATTTTGAAGAACTTGGAGGGGGAGAGAATGAAGAAGAGACTTCATCAGAAAGCGAAGAAGAAACACCAGATGAAAAAAATGAAGAAGAAAAATCGGAATTTGAAGAGGAAGATAAAAATTTACCAATAGAAGAAAATCCAAACTTTCCAGAAAATAAAGAAGATACACCATCATCCGATAAAACCGAAGAAACTGAGAATGTAGATAAAAAGGAAGATACTCCATCAGTAAGTGAAGATACAACACCAGATAACAAAGATGAAGGTGAAGAAAAACAGGAATCTGAAGAAGATGATAAAACAGCAAAAGATGAAACATCAAATAATTCAGAAAATAAAGAAGAAAGTATACCACCACTATCCGAAAATGAAGATAAGAATAAACCTGAAGATAATTTCGATGATAAACCAATCATAAATAATAATCAGGAAAATGAATCAGTTGACATTAATAAAGGAACTACAACTTCAAACGAAAAAGATAAAGATGATAAAGAACAAAAAGAATCTTTAATTGAAGAAAAAGATTCTAAAGATGATGAAGAATTAGTCAATAAAGAACTTGTTAATAAACTTGAAAACAATTACGAACCTATTGAAGTAGAAGTGCCAGCAACTGATGCCTCAGTTCTTTCTGTATTATTTTATTTTCTAAGTATTTTCGGGTTATTATTTATTCATCATGCAAAGTAAATTATATAAGACTATAATTTGCCTATTTATAATGCTCATTTCTATTTTAGATGGATATAATACAATAGATGCTAAAAAGATTTCAAAAGAAAACATAGATAATGTTCTATCTTATTATAAAGAAAAAGAAGACTATTTTAGTGATGATAAGTATATAGGTGTTTTAAGTATTCCTGATATAAATCTAGAAAGAGGTTTTTATCCCATTGGGTCACCTCACAATGATTTAAGCAAAAATATTCTTTTCTTAAAAGAATCAATACTTGATTCTCAAGATGAAAATACAATAATCTTAGCAGCCCATCGAGGGAACTCAAAAGTGTCATTCTTCAATGATTTGGATAAATTAGAATTAGGATGTCTTATTAAACTAAATTATAAAAATAAGGAATACACTTATACATTAGATTATAAATACGATGAGCTTAAAGATGGACAATTAAATATTTATCGCGATAAAAACAAGCCTTCTTTAATACTAATAACCTGTAATAAAAAGAGAAGAAAATACCAAACTATATATGTAGCATACAGAAGGGAAGATGTTAAGTGATTATTATAATGTTTATTATATGTAGTATGATATTATCAGGAAGGTGTTCTTCTGAAGAAAACAATTATTAACATCAATTTGATGTAAATTAGATGTCGAATGTATTTTATTAAAACTCTTAATATAGTATAGTATTAATATAGGAGAGTGAATAAAATGATTTATCCATCAATAGATAAAATACTTAATACAGTTGGCTCTAAATATATTTTAGTACATATCGCTAGCACGCGTAGTAAACAAATGCATGAAACAAATCATTATCAAATGAAAGAAAGTGAATATGTTTCAAAAAGAGAAATAGGAAGAGCATTAGAAGAAGTTGAAAAAGGATTAATCAAATTAGAAAAAAAAGATTAATCCTTTTTTGTGTAAATTTTTGAATGTTTTTTCTAAACAAAAATAAAATAATAATAAAATATGATAAAATAAGTATGGTGATAATATGAAATTCTATTCGGAAAATATAAAAAAGATATTTGAATATTTAAAAACTAGTGAATTTGGATTATCTGAAGTTGAAGCCAATAAAAGATTAGTTAAATATGGAAACAATGCTTTAGTTGAAAAGAAAGGAAAAAGTAAACTAAGCATATTCCTTAATCAGTTTAATGATATGATGATAATTATTCTAATAATTGTTGCTATCATTATGGGAATCTATGGTTTCTTTTATTCTCACGATTATACGGATACAATTGTTATAGCAGTAGTTGTTTTAATTAATGCTATTATGGGATTTATTCAAGAAGAAAAAGCTGAAGTAACCTTAGAAGGACTAAAAAAATACTCCGTAACTAATGTTAGGGTTATTAGAAAAGGTAAAACTAAAGTAATTGATTCTAAGTATCTAGTTCCTGGAGATATAATCATTCTCGAAGCGGGAGATAAAGTACCTGCTGATGCAAGAATAATAAAAGAAAGTAGTGTTTCTGTTGATGAGGCAGCCTTAACAGGAGAGTCATTACCTGTTCAAAAAGATAGCGGGGTATTAAAAGTTAAATCTGCCCAAATACAAGATCAAACAAATATGTTGTTTTCCGGTTCCAGTATAACATCCGGAAGAGTAGAAGCTGTTATTGTTAACACTGGAATGAATACTGAATTAGGTAAAATAGCAACATCTCTAAATACACCATATGAAGTTGAAACACCACTTCAATTAAAAATAAAAGAGATTTCTAAAAAAATTACTATTTTTATTTTTATAATACTTATATTAATATTTATTTATGGTGTTATGAATGGTTATGAACTATTAGAAATAATCATGTTATGTGTATCTCTAGCAGTTGCAGCAATACCAGAAGGATTGCCTGCAGTAATAACAATTACATTATCAACTGGGGCTGGAGTTTTAGCTCGTAAAAATACAATTGTAAGACAAATGACCGCAGTTGAAACTTTAGGTTCCACTGACATTATTTGTTCTGATAAAACTGGTACAATAACACAAAATAAAATGACCGTAACAGAAACACACATAGAAGATAATGAGATGTTTAAAAATATTGCATTGCTTGCAAATGATGCTTCTATAAGCGATGATGAATTTATTGGAGACCCAACCGAAACATGTATGTATGACTACTTACATAAGGATATTGATATTGCGAATTTTCAACAACTTCATCCAAGAATAGTTGATGCTCCATTTGATTCAGTAAGAAAGATGATGTCATCTGTAAATAAAGTTGATGGAAAAACATATATTTTAGTTAAAGGAAGTTTAGAAAATTTACTAGATGTATGTTCATACGAAATAAAAAATGGCAAAAAATATAAATTAACAAAGAAAGAATTAGATGAAATAAGAAAACAAGAAAAAAGTATGGCATCTAAGTCTTTAAGAGTTATTGGGTTTGCTTACAAAGAATTAAAAAGTATACCTAAAAATAGTAAGGGTGTTTTAAAAGAAGAAAGCAATCTAATATATATTGGTTCGGTTGGTATAATTGATCCACCTAGAGCATCCGTTGCATCGTCTGTTGAAAAATGTTTGAGTGCTGGAGTAAGACCTATCATGATTACTGGAGATTCACTCGATACAGCATGCGCAATAGCTAAGTCTGTTGGTATAATAAAAAATAAAAGCGAAGGAATATTAGGATCTGAACTTGATAAATACACTGATACTGAATTAGTTGATATAGTTGAAAAATACAATGTTTATGCGAGAGTAAGTCCTGAACACAAACTTCGCATAGTTAATGCATGGCAACGTCGTGGTAAAGTTGTTGCGATGACAGGTGATGGAGTAAATGATGCACCTGCTATTAAAGATGCACATGTTGGTGTAGGTATGGGGATAACTGGAACAGAAGTAACAAAATCAGTTGCTGATGTAATCCTATTGGATGATTCATTTTCTACTATAGTTGTAGCAGTAGAAGAGGGAAGAAGAATATTTGCAAATATTAGAAATAATGTTGTTTATTCACTTTCTAGTAATTTTGCTGAGATATTCACTGTAATTATTGGTATGTTAACTGGTCACACTATCCTAATACCAATACATATTCTTTTTATTGATTTAGTAACCGATTCAATTCCAAGTATATGTTTATCTTTCGAAAAATCAGAAAAAGATATAATGAATAAACCACCAAGAGGTATAGATAAACCAATATTTACACCATTTGTATATGGTTCAATTATTTCCTCATCTATAATAGAAACTATTTTTGTTATCATAACCTATTTTATTAGTTTAAAATATACTACACCTGAAGTAGCTGGATCTCTTGCTTTACTTTCACTAGTTATGCAAGAAATAATTTATGCTATTGTATGCCGTAACTTAAAAGAACTAGTAACAAAACAAGGATTATTTTCCAATAAAGCTATGAACTATGGCTTATTAATTGTAATATTAATTGAACTATTAGTGTTTGCAACACCTATTGGAAGAATAATTAGTGTTGAGACTTTATCAATGAGAATACTTATGCGTGTTGTATTGTTAAATCTAATAAGTTTCGTTATCTATGAACTATCAAAAATTATTTTAAGAAAAACACTAAAAGACTAAAGGATTCGTTTGAAGCCTTTTTTCTTTTGAGTTAATATGCTATAATATCAAAACGTAAAAGAGGTGTAATTATGGCTAAAACTCCCTTAAATGAAAATGTTGATGCTTTCTTTAAAAAATATAGTGGCTCAACTATTACAGAAAGCACAGTAAAATCTAATATAAAGATAAATGGAACTAATGATTATGGTAATATTTTGCATGCAATAATAAACTATAGATATAAGGAAGAAGATGTTTTAAAGACTATTAAAATACTTCTTGATTTAGGGATCAATCCTAATTACAGAGGAAAATCTACTGGAATGACTTTCATTCATCTTTCTTTCTATGGGTATACAGATGAAAAGGGTATTGATCATTCTTACAGTGAAGAATTCATAATTAAATTAATTAAGATGGCTATACCTTATGGATTTGATGTTAATATTAAAGATAATGATGATGAAACTATTGTTGTTGCCTCTATTGCTAGTGAAGTATACAATGGAACTATTTCAAATATAATTTCTGCATTAGGAAGTTCTTTTACAATTGATGAATCTTTAAAAGAGGATTTCGATACCTACTTAAATGAATCAAAATCTAATCCAACATGGAATAAAAGATTAATGATTGAAAAAAATAAAATATATAGAATTATAGATTCTGCAAATATGAGCCTCGAAGATATAGAAAAAGATATTAGAACAAATACAAATGATTTAATTAACCATACAACTAATCTTGACTATAACTCTTTAAAAAAATCATATAAAGATCTATCATCAATAATAAAAACTTTAATATCTCTTCTTAAACAAAGAGAAGTTTTTGAAATTAAAGCTGATAGCACCAAAAAGAGTATTAATACATCTATTTCGTCTATTACTAATGTTTTAACTAATGAATTAAATGAAATAAAAATTGCACCAACTGAAAAAAGAATAGAGGAAATAAAACCTATCTTAGAAGAGTTTTTGCTATCTGAATTATTAGATATATTAACAGAAATAGAAGCTAATTATCATGATTATCAAGAAGGGTTAAGAACATCTGCTAGAAGTGTAAGAACTATAAATGAATGTAAAAAATTTATTCAGGATATAAAGGAAAATGAATTAGAAACCGAACTAACTAACATTATAGATTCTACCATTAATGAACTTCATAAATTAATATCATCATTAAAAAATCAATTAGAAAATGATGCAAAATTATTTGCTTCTATTCAAATGTTTACAGATGAAGATTACGAAGAAACAATACCAGATTACGATAATTTAACTAAAGAAGAAATTACTGATCTAATGAATGAACTAACTAAAAAGACTTCAACATATAGAGGGTATGCTCTTGCTTCTTTAAATGCTAGATTTGCTGATATTGTGGGTTCTATTTCTCCCTTATTCGAAAATGAACTTCTAAAAGCTGAAGATGTTAAAGAATGTTTAAGTAGATGTTTAAGTGAAACAAAACAAGGGGTAAAAAAAGAATATGGAAAAGTTAGAAAAGGATAATATAATCAGTGACTATAGCTTTTTATCGTTTGAAGATGAAAAAAAAGAACTCTTAAGAAGAATAAATGAGCGTATAAAAGAAATTGAAACTATAGATCCAACTGACTCAGCTTTTCATAAAGAAATAAAAGAAATTCTCCGCAACTTTTTTACATATAGCTGTTGGAATGATTTAAAAAGTATAAATCCCTTAGAATTTTTAAAAAAGTATGATTCATATTTTACAGATGAAGAAGTGGTTGAGGCATATTTTTCTTTAAATAATTATGAATTATCAGAACAATACATAAAATCTAATTATGAAAGATTAAAAAGAGGATTCAAAAAAACAATACTTGCTTTTGCATCAATTGATGATGATGGTGAGTTCGGTGTACCTGCATCCTTTGAATATGAGTGGGAAATAGAATCTGTATACGGACTAAAAAAAGATGAATATAAACTGAAGGTTATTCCTGGAGGCTACAATGAACACAGCTTAATGTATTTATTATACAAATACTTTTTTGACGATGTATCATTTATCTTCATAAGCCAAAATGCACCAACGCCTACAGATAAATTATATGGCTTCTTTCATTCCTTAGATTGGTACTTCTTAAAAGAAATATTACTAGATTGCTATAATAAAAAAGATTTTAAAACATTCAATATAATTAATAAAAACTACGTAAGATGCAGTATTCCAATCCAAAAACTACTTGAAGAATTAGTTCCTCCATTTGATGATATTGAATTTATTTTTAATGCTTATAAACATGGCATACAATTTGAAAGTAATATATTGTTACTTAGAAACTATGGGGTTACAAATAATCTTATTAAATATGAAAAAAAGATAAGAGAGAATATAGCTGAATCAGATGAGAAACCAAATTCATTAATTAGCAATTCCTTTTATGCTAATCTAAAACATTTAAAAAGCCTATCTAAAAAAGAAAGAATAAAAACTAAAATCTATGAGTACGACTTTTCATTATTCTATGAGTATTTAAAAAAACATTTTTCATTTGATATATCCGAATATAAATATATGTTTGAGAGGTTATTTAATCGTATTATCGAAGGGTGCAGCATTATTGAATTATTAACACTAGATAATATTGAATCTGTGTATCATTATTTTAAAACAGGAGAACTAGTTAAAATAGATAATAAACTAGTTAGTCTTGATGATATAAAGTCTTATAGCACTAAACAGTATAAAGAAATAAGAGAATTAATTTACTCACCAGCAATGGCAATATTATTTTATGATGAACATAAATTTACAGAAGATGCTATCTCAATACTTAAATTCTTTGGCTATGATTTAGCTAAAAAACTTCTAGCTGAGAAAACTCCTAAAATTGTAATTACTCAAATTGCAAAACATAATTTTAAAACAGAAGATGCAGAATATAAATTTAAAGAACTTATTAGTAATGAAATAGAAGTTCTTAAGAAAAATGTCAATGACATAAATAAAATACTTAGTATATTTAATTATCTATATGAAAACAACTTTCCTAATCTGACGCTATCAAAGATAATTAAAAGAATAAATTCTTTCGAGTATGTATTATTACCAAATAACTATAACATAAAAGGTAATTTAGAACTTCTTGACAAAGTAAGTAAGGGTGAACCAATAAATGAAAAAATAAATGGTGTTAATTTATATAATGAATATCGTTTAAGAACTAAATCATCTATTCCTGATATTTCTGGTACTTACTCAAAATTAGATTTTGAAACAGTTGATATGCATAGTCCAGAAATACTTTCTAATGGAATTGGATCTTATCTTCATTCTAATGGTGAAACAGCATCTAGTTGTTTAACCCCTGCAGGAAAAGCCTCAAGTTGTATGAATCATGGGGCATTATCTTACCATGGAAGATTCTTTAAAGTAACAATTAATGGAAAAATTGTTGCATATAGTTGGATATGGCGTGCTGGTAATGTTTTATGTTTTGATAATATTGAAGTAACTGATGAAATAAAAAAATCTAATATAGATGAAGAAACTATATTAGCTATTTACGAATATGCTGGAAGAGAGTTTATAGAAAAAACTAAAGAACAAGAGAATAATCCAATTGAAGTTATTCTAATTGGAAAAAACAAATTAGATGTAATTCAAAAACCATTTGAGAAGCTAAAAAAAACAAGCAAACAAATCAAACCTAATGATTCTGAGGATTTATATTTAAAAGATTCAGAAGAAGGAGAATATATACTAATAGGTGATGAAGCAATAATCAATACAGAAGAAGTAGAACCTAAATACAAATATGTTCGAAAAAAGGTAGAAGAATTTTCCTCATTTGACGAAGAAACTCTAAACGAAAAAATAAATTCTATTTACTTTGACTATTGTATATATGCTCATGAAAAGTATTCTAAAAGAGAACATAAATACATAAAAGGCTATATTGGTGAAGATTGGTATATTGGCTTTTTAAGCGATGGAACAATTGATTTCTTCTATCGAAACAATAATCCCGATATTGCAATTGAAGCTAGAAATTATTTAAATAAAAGTATTAGCATAAAAGTTGATGCTCCAATTATAAAAGGAAATTATAATAATCTTGATTACTTATTAACTAAAACTAACTATGTTTATGATAAAGATGAATTTTTAGAGTATTTAAATAGTATAAGTGAATATCTACATAGTATTTCACAAAGAGACTATTTCCATTCTCCAAGAAATTTAAAGAACTTGGGTAAAATATTGTATGATGGAGCAATAACATCATCATCCTATGGTAATCATTCAGGCGGTGAAGGATCAAATGGTAAACACTTTATTTGTGTTGCTGAGATGAACTCTAATCTTTATAAGTCTTTAAAATATAATGAAGGATTTATAATAGATGAAAATATTTGTACATTTGATACGGGTTTTGAATCCACTTTAGATTTTAAAGATAGTAGATATCCTATAAGAACTAGTGGAGGCCCAGGAGAAAAACAAGTACTTGATTATATACCTCTAAGTAAAATAAAAGCTATTAGAGTACCATCAAAAGCACTTAATATTGGTATGATTGTTAGATTAGAGGATGAAACGGGCACCAACATCCCAATTGTGTTAGGTGATGAATTTAAACTGCTAGATAAGTCAGAAATAAAAAGACTTATAAGGTTAAAATAAAAGCCTAAGATTGTCTTATACTAATTGATATTTATGTTAAAAATAATAAATAAGTACTTGACAGTTCTTAAATATATGATATAATCATATTGTTTTAAAAAGGAAAGCGATGTATCCACATCCACCTGAGTAGCGAGTAAGCAACTAGGTAAGAAGCCATATTGTAAATAAATTTAAGAATAATTATTTATACTATAAATGGGTTTTTTAAGTGGATACAAATGTATTCACTTTTTAATTATTACACTGGAGGTGCGTTATCATAGGAAACGTAAACAAAAAAAACGATGATTTAGTAATTAATAATCAAATTAAGGTACCTGAACTTATGGTTATTGGTCCAAATGGAGAACAAATGGGAACTAAGAAGTTAGCTGATGCTTTGACAATCGCAAACTTTGCTGGACTTGATTTAGTACTTATGAACCCAGGATCAGATCGTCCTGTTGCTAAAATAATGGACTATAATAAGTTTAAGTATGAGAAGAGTAAGAAACAAAAAGAAGCTTTGAAAAAACAAAGAGAAAATATGAAAGAGACAAAAGAGTACCAATTATCATATAAAATTGATATTCATGATTTCGAAACAAGAAGAAGAAACGCTCAAAATTATCTTGAAAAAGGTCATAAGATTAAAGTTACTATTCGTTTTAGAGGTCGTGAACTTGCCCATACCGATTTAGGTAAAGAGACAATGTTAAGATTTGCTGAAAGTTTAAGTGATTATGCAGAAATTGAAACTCAACCAAAACTTGAAGGTAAAACTATGATGATGATGCTTACCCCAAAGAAAGAGATATAGGAGGAAATATATATGCCAAAACAAAAGACACATAAAGCTACTGCCAAAGTTATTAAAAAACATAAAAGTGGCTTATTAACTTACAAAAAAAGTGGTGGAAATCACCAAACTGCAAAAGATTCTTCTAAACAAGTTAGACAAAGAAGAAACAAAGGACAATTAGCGAAAGGAATAGCTGACAGACTTAAGAAAGTCATCTAATGGTGAAGTATAATGACAAGAGTTAAAGGTGGAGCTGTTGCAAAAAACAGACGTAGAAAAGTATTAAA
>CAYWFZ010000033.1:0-4075 GCA_964458035.1 uncultured Muribaculaceae bacterium
AATGATAATTGTAATTACTGGACCAACAGCTGTTGGTAAAACTAAAATGAGTGTTGAGCTAGCTAAAATATATAATGGAGAAATCATTAATGCCGATAGTACACAAGTATATAAGGGAATGGATATAGGTACTGCTAAAGCAACAAAGCAAGAGATGCAAGGGGTTAAACATCATTTATTAGATATATGTGACGTTACTGAAAACTATACAGTATATGATTATCAAAAAGATGCCCGCACCAAAATAGATGAAATAAAAAATAAAGGACATATTCCTATACTAGTTGGGGGAACTGGACTATATATTAAAGCAGCTTTATATAATTATGATTTTGTAGATACAGAAAATCTAGATTATGTAGATGATTTAACGAATGAAGAAATAATTGCTAAGATAAAAGAAATAGATGAAAATTTAGAAATAGACTATAATAATCGTCGTCGTTTAGTAAGTACATTAAAGATGCTATTAAGCGAAGATAATCAAGTTTTAGATAAGGATCACTTACTATATGATGATGTTGTGTTTATTGGCTTAACTACTGATCGTGATATTTTATATGAACGCATAGATAAAAGATTTGATGAAATGCTTATTCCATTAATTGATGAAGTAAAAAATTTTTATAAAAAAGGGATTAACTCAAAAGCATTAAATACTGCGATAGGTTATAAAGAGTTATATAAATTCTTTGATGATGAAGAAACTTTAGTAAATGTAGTTGAAGAATGTAAAAAGAATTCTAGAAATTATGCTAAAAGGCAATATACATGGTTTAATAATCAAATGGATATACACTGGTTTAATGTCGATTTTTCTGACTTTTCATCGACAATTAATGAAGTAGCAACATTCATCGATGAGTATTTTCAATAATTTCTAGACTTAGTCTTTTTTTTTTACTAAAAATAGTTTATAATTTATTTAGAGTATTAGAGGTGTGGTAATATGAAGTACTTGAAAAGTAATAGAATATTTGGAACATTGTTTGCAATATCAAGTGTATTAATGGCAGTTGCATGCTTTACTATTACAAATACATTTTCATATCCTGATCAAGTTTTACAGGCTAAAAAATGGAGTGTTAGTATAAAAGACGTTAAAACAAATAATGAAGAAAACAAAGTAAATGTCGTTAATGATAAAATGGATATAAGTGTAACTTTAGATAATTTTGGAGAATATATGGCTGTTAATTCATCAGTTGTTAATGATGGAAACTTTAATGCCTTACTAAGCAAAGTAGAATTAACTGATATAAGTAACATCAAAGTTGGAACAAGTGAAGAAACAGGCAGAACATATTATTTAAGTGATTACGTAGATATATCTTTAAAATATGCTAAAGATAATAAGACTAATGGAATAGAATCAGGTGCTAATGTTGCATCAGGGGACTTACTTAACAAATATACAAAGAATGAAGTAGTTGTATCAGTTAAATATAAAGAACAATCTGATCTAACTGAAGATGAAGTGGTTGTATTAAAACAAAATATTCAAGGGGAATCTGGAAAATATCCTCTACAATTTAGTTTAAGTGTTGGTTATAATTATATAGAGAATACATTATAGGGTAAAGGGTGTGTGATACTTGTGAATAAAAATAAGTTAGCTATTTATTATGGTTTAATGCTTGTCTTATTTATTCTTATTGGTGTATCTTCTTTCTTCTTTAATTACTTTTATAATTTAAGAGGAGAAGATTTATCCATTGAAAATATGGTTGTTAGTGAATCCAATAAGATGAGTTATAATGTTAAGCAATTTGATAATGCATTTTTTAAAACCAGCAGTGAAGAGACAAATTATGTAATGTCTCTAGTTGATAATATTAATACATATTTTAATGTATCTACAGCTTTTTCAAGTCCAGTTGAAGGAGAATATAGTTACTTTATTAAAGGCTATATAATCATGCATCAAGGGTCTGAAGAAGTAAAAAAAGAGATTTATAGTGGCGAGATAAATAAATATAAATTAGAAGGATCAGTTATTAACTTAAGTAGTAATTTCGATATAGACTTAGATAAGATAATTGCTGAGTATCAAAATCAAGTAAATAATTTAGGTATAAATGTAACAAGCGAGATAGTTTATGATATTAATTATAATTATGCTGTATTTAGTAATAAACTAAGTAAATCAATAGCTAATAGTAAAACTTTAAAAGTAGAAATACCTATAAATGATATAACTAATATTAAAATAACGGAAGATAAAGACGATATTAGAAATGAATTTAGTGAACTAAATAAGGATGATAACGTAGTTTATGTAATCGTCTGTTTAGAATTCCTAGGAGCTATAATAATATTTATTCTTCTAATTGTACTAATCGTAAAAAGAGTAAATGGACAAGTATCAATTTATCAAGATAAATTAAATAAAATACTTGATAAGTATGAGAGTAACTTAGTTAATTTAAGTGAATTGCCAGACTTAACCAATTATGATGTCCTATTTGTAAATGACTTTGAAGATATCTTAGAAACAGCCAGAAAGTTAAAATTACCAATTAACTATATTGAAGTAATAAAAAAACATGAAGCGACATTTATGGTTTTACAAGATAATCAAGTATACGTTTATAAATTAAATAGTAAGAATGCTTAAGTTCTTACTTTTTATTTACAAAAACAATCTTTTTTTAGATAATACATTTTGATATAATACTAAAGGTGATACAAATGTTAAGAGTAAGATATTATAAACTTGAAGATAGTTTAATTAAGACAAATATCAAAGTAGTTAACATGTCAGATATTCATAGCAATGTGCCATTCCTTAATGAAGCACTAGATTATGCTTTAAAAATTGATGCAGATATAATAACTATTCCAGGTGATTTATTTGATTCAGTAGATAATGCGCATAATGAAGAAATAGTTGAAGTATTAAAGCGAGTAGAAAATACTCAAATATACATAAGTAATGGTAATCATGATTTAGTAAGAGTTCATGGACGCGGACCTTTTGCAAAACTTACATATGAGCCAGATAAAAAATATTATGAATCATTAAATTCTGCTAAAAATATTCATGTGTTTTTAAATAATAGTGATAAATACCATTATAAGTCAATTGAAATAGTAGCACTAGATCCCGGACAAGATTGGTATGATTTAACAAGCGAGAATGAAGAAGTTTTTAAAAGCATACTAGATGAATATTTGAGCTCGTTAGATGAAGGAAGTACTTTTAGATTAATGCTTTTACATTCATGTAATGGACTAATAAGTAAAAATACACTTGAATCTGAGGTTGCAGGAATTAATTTAGTTTTATCAGGGCATAATCATGCTTGTCTTACACCTGAGTTTATTCAAGGTATTTCAAAAACACACCGTGGTTTATTTGGACCATATAACAAACTTTTTATGCAAGGTAGTTATGGAACATGGACAAACGGAAATACAAGTGTAATACTTTCCAATGGACTTACCAAAATGGGTGAAAGTCATGGATCTAAAATAGTTAGAAACATTGTTAATAATGTCTATAAACCTGATATTGACGTAATAGAACTAACCCATGGAGGAAGTCACTCATTAAAGTTAAGTAGGAAATACGTACAAAAATAAATACTCAGCATATTATATACTGAGGTGAAGCTATGGAACTTAATGATGGCGTATTTAAAAAAATTGAAAAGAAGACAAATGTCTCAAAAGAAAATATTATAAATATCGCATCTAAATTAAATGAAGGGAATATGAAAGACCCAAATACCTTAAGTAGTATTATTCAAGAACTTGCTAATTTAACTGGTAAAAAAGTTAGTAAAGAAAAAGAAGATAAAATAATTGAGTTAATTGTGAACGATAAAGTACCAAAAAATTTAGATAATATGATATAATAGATTAGTAAGAGTAGAAAGAGTGGTCGTATGTTATTCAAAGATGAAGTAAACAATATTGAAGAACTAATAGAAAAATTAAGCACATTTGACAAAGAGTTTAATGATATTAAGGCTTGTGTTATCTGTTTTGTATTTGATAAAGATAACAACCTTATATTAAATAGAAGAGGTCCAGGAGCGAGAGATGAAGTAGGTATGCTTCAAGCAATAGG
>CAYWFZ010000033.1:4175-21362 GCA_964458035.1 uncultured Muribaculaceae bacterium
CCATTAGATGGCTTTAAAACAGAAGAGATATCTCGCACAACGTATATCTTTATGCAAGATATGTTAAGTAATAAGTAGAAGTATTTCTACTTATTTTTTAGTTTATGTTTTGACAAAACTACTGTTAAATGATAAAATTGCAGTAGATTTGTCAAAAAGGAGGGATAGAAAATGGCGATTAAAGATTTTCAAGAAGAAAGTAATATTGAAATTATAAAGTCATTAATGAAAGTAAATAATGGATATGTTACTTCTAAAACATTATCTGAACTTGGAATACATAGAATGTATCTTAGTATAATGCAAAAAAAAGGTATGATTGAAAGAGTGGGAAAAGGTATTTACCTTGATTCTTCTAAATTAGAGGATTCTTATTATGTTTTAAGTTTAAGTTTTCCAAATGCTATTTTTTCACATATGACAGCTCTCTATTTTCACGGCTTATCTATTAAGGCTCCGAATGGAAAATGTAATGTAACAGTAAAACATAGCTATAATAATATAAATATAAAAAATAACGAACTATTTTACGTTAATGATGATATATTTTATCTAGGACTTACTAAAGTCAAAACTCCTATGGGCAATGAAGTTAATGCTTATGACATTGAAAGGTGCATCTGTGATGTTGTTAGATCTAAAAAGAGAATGGATTTAGAACATGTCAAATATAGCATAAAAGCTTATTTAAAAACAAAAGATAAAGATTTAGTTAAATTATCAAAATATGCAGAAAAAATGGGAATAAAAGATGAAGTAATGGAATTTGTGAGTTTGTTTTATGAATAGCATGCAGCTTAAAGACAAGATAAGAAATTTATCTAAAGAGAAAAACATTGATTTTAATACATTGCTTAGGATTTATATGTATGATAGATTTATTGAAAGACTTGCAAAAAGTAAATACAAGGATAATTTTATATTAAAAGGAGGATTTTTCTTAAGTACATTCTTCGGGGTAGAGAATAGAACAACGATGGATATTGATACAGCTTTTAAAAACGCAAACTTCAAAAAAGAAACAATCGAAGAAATTATAAGAGACGTTGTAAACATTGATATAGGAGATAACACAAAATTAAAATACTTGGGAATTGAACATATTAGAGATGAAGATGAATATGGAGGATTTAGAGTTGGAATAGAAGTAAAAATAGAAAATATACGTGAAAGATTCCATATTGACATTGCAACTGGAGATTCTATAGTGCCTAAAGAGATAGAATATAGGTACTACCCAATTCTTAAGGACGATTATTTGAATATATGGGCATATAATATGGAAACTGTGCTTGCAGAAAAAATAGAAACTATATTAAGTAGAGCAGAATTAAATGGAAGAATGAGAGATTTTTACGATATTTACCTGATATATGTAAATTATTGGGAAAATATAAATATAGAGCATTTGAAAAACTCTATAATAGAAGTATTTAAAAACAGAGAATTTAAAGGTAATTATTTTGAAATTCTAAATATAATTAAAAATAGCGATATATTAAAATCTCGATGGAAGGTTTATCAAAAGAAATATGATTATGCTAAAAATATTGATTTTAGCAAAACTATAGAGCCTATAGAAACTATATTAAATATTATAAATAAATGTTAAGTAATAAGTAGAAGTATTTCTACTTACTTTTTATTGTGATATAATCTAGTTAGAAAATGGTGATTATAAATGAAGAAATACTTCTTTAAAAGTGATGGTACGATAAAAGTTTTGAATATGATTATTTTACTTTCATTTATCTTCCTAGTAATCATGTTCTTCATCTATACTAAGTTTTTACGTGTAAGATATGAAGAACCAAATGAAACATATAAAAAAGAAGAGAAAACTTCTAGTATAAATATGTGTAAAGACTGTGACTTCTCATTCACAATGGATTCTCTTTCTTTTGAGACTTATCATGACTATAAATTAAGTAGTTATATGGAATTAAAAAATATGTCTATTAATAACTTAAAATTTGAAGAATATGATCAGTCGATCATAAGTGTTGAAACAAAAGGAAATGACTTAGTAATAAAAGCCAAGAATAAAGTTGGTAAAACTAAGTTAGTTGCAACTTATTCAAATATCAAAAGAGAAATACCTATAACGGTTACCCCAGATGAAATACATTCAATAAAGTTAATGGAACACCCATATTATATTTATAATAATAAAGTAAATAATCTTGATATTATTACAGATCCAATTGGAATTGATATAGATAACATTAATATTAGTATTGAAAACCCTGAAATTGCTCGCATCGAAAATGGAAAAATTATTGGTGTAAGTGAAGGCGTAACAAAAATAAAACTTTTGTATAATGAAGAAGAAACAAGTGAAGATTTGTATGTTTATAATGATTTAATTCATATAAGCAATAAAAATTCAGAAGAAGAACTTTATTCCATTAAACTAAGTGAATTTAAAGATAATATATATAATGTTGTTGTAACTTTAGATGATAATGAAAATAAAGGCTTAAGCATGAGTGATATAATTATAACTCATGAGGATAATGGAATTACTCCAATTGTTGAATATGATGGTAAAAATAGTTTAGATAAACTAAGTTATAAATATCGTATCACTATATCGGGAGAGACCGGTTCTTCAATTATTAAGTTTAGTACTAATAATTCGACAAGAATCTTAAAAATAGGAGAGTAACTATGGCAATATGTGTAAACTGTGGAAGAGAAATAAAAGTATTAGCTCGCGCTTGTCCTTATTGTAACACACCAATCGGGATGGCTAGTATCACAACAAAAGAAAGTATAAGCAAAATGAAAAATGACTATGACCATAAAAGTAATAGTTTGTTTCTTTTAAGTGTCTTTATTCCTTTCTTTGGTCTTATTGTAAGTAAAATAAAAGGTGAAACAGAACCTTTAAAAGCTAAAAGTGCATTAAGTGGCTTTTTAGTTGGTACAATAATCTATTTAGCTATAATTGCTTTTATATTAATTATAAATATTATAAAGTAGTAGATAAGGAGCTATTATGAAGTATAAAATGGATGACTCAATTGGTCAAAATAAGTGTTTAGGAGCATCTTGTCCTAATCATTGTTGTAGCGAGAAGTTTATCGGTCTTGGTGCCTCTTTAGAATATGACGCTGTTGTAGATTCCGGTATGCCTCTTTTAAGTGAAGATGAATACAAGAGAATATTAAATGCGGGAAAAGAAGAATTTGTAAGTATAATTGATGGTAAGCCATATTTAAAGGTATATGATGATAATTTATGTGCAGCCTTCAAAGATGGGAAATGTTTAATTTATGATGTAAGACCAGATGTCTGTAAAATTTATCCGTTTTATTTTGATCAATCCTGCGGATTTTGTAAAGATAAGAATTGCCCAGGAAATTTTACACTTGATGATCTAACGCCAGAACACTATGAATTACTAAAAAAGAGAATAGATCTATTTTTAAAGAACAAAAAATAATTAGTTAATCGACATATTTAGACAAATTAAGAGTAGTATTTATTGTATACTACTCTTAATTTGACATATAAATCTTATTAAGTTATACTTGAAAAATGCAAAAAAGGGGTGAATACATGAATGATATTGATGAAATAATGGAAAAATATGAATTTGGTAAACAAATGCTAGAAACAGAAATAGATATCCTAATAAAAGAATTCTCTTTAATGCATGGATATAATCCTGTTGAACATATAAAGACAAGAATAAAAAGCAAAAAGAGTATAAAAGAAAAATTAATGCGAAAGAATCTAGATGTAACTACAATGAACATCGTAAACCACTTGGACGATATAATTGGGCTTAGAATAGTTTGTTCTTTTATTCCTGATGTTTATGATATAGTAGCAACTATATCTCAATCTAAAAACATTATTATAAAAGAAAGAAAAGATTATATAACAAATCCTAAGGAATCAGGTTACTCAAGTTATCACTTAATCGTCTTTGTTCCAATATATCTAAAAGGCAAAGTTGAGTATGTGCCAGCAGAAATACAAGTTCGTACAGTTGCTATGGATTTCTGGGCAAGCCTAGATCATAAAATTCAATATAAATTTGATGGCTCTTCAATACCTGAAGATGTAAAAACAGAATTATATAATTATTCACTTGCTATTACCGAACTTGATAATCGTATGATGAATCTTAATGAATTAATGAAAAAGTATAAGAAGGAATTGTAAAGATTACAATTTCTTCTTTATTTTATTAATTTTGAAGTAAAATAAAGATTTATAGTTAAAAAGATATATGAAAGGAGGAAATGTTATAAATAAAAAAGAAACAGTGTTTTTAAATCCACTAAATGATATTGTATTTAAAACTTTGTGGCTAAGAGCAGATGAAGATTTAAAAATATACTTTAATAGAATATTATCATGGGTATTAAAAAGAGAATTTAATGGTTACACATTAGGCCCAAATGAAACAGGTATAACAGATGCGGATAATATTGCAAACAAAGTAGATATACTTTTACTTAAGGATGACTTAAAAGTTGATATTGAACTTAATAATGCATCTTCATCTAAATCTATAGAAGGTGCAATGAATAAAAGTTTAGTATACTTAACATATTATATAACAACTTATTATGATAATAATAAAGATGAAAAGTATAATAAACCAATTAAAGTAGAACAGATAAACTTTAATAATTTTCATTGCCCTGCTGGATATCAAATTGAAAGACTGGATTATAAGTTTACAGATACAACGAATAAAATATCATTAGATGGAATAGAATATCATCATATATATCTACCAAGAATGGAAGAAATATGCTATAGTAATAGAGAAATAAGTGACATATATAAGGATTTCGCGATCCTTTTATGTAAGGATTTTGTAGACATGGAAAAACTTGCAGGTGAAGATAAAGGAAGACGTGCATTAGTAAAAATGTTACATGTATTAGGGAGTGATGATGGTATGATAGACGCAGCAAGAAAAAGAGAAGATGACTTGCTTATAGCAAAGCTTGATGGTAAAGAAGAAGGATTTGAACAAGGTGTTGAACAAAGTAAAAAAGAAATGATTATTGCTATGTTTAAAAATGATATTCCAATAGAAAAAATATCTAAATGTGCTAATATATCAATTGAAGAAACAAAAAATATATTAGAGCAAACAAAAGAGGATTAGTTACAATCCTCTTTTTTCGTAATCATATTAATTAATAATGGACATGAAATAACAATAGGTAAGACATATCTTAGTATTGCAACAGGCCCTAAAAGTACAGTTATAAATAATGTAATGAATGGAAGTATACAAAGTATACGTGTATACTCGCGTCTTCTTATAAATGTATACAAAGCGAATATTAGAATATAAATATATAAAGAAATACTAAATAATACTTTAAGTACTGGAAATCTATTATATTCTCCTGTTTCTAGAAGGGCATAATAGGAACCAGCTAACTTATTTTCTTTAAATCTAAATTCAATATCATAATTATTAAAATCATCAACATCTCTTATTTCCCATAATACTCTGTAAATATCTTCATCAGGAATTTTATCAAATGGATTAAAATACGTTTCATTAGTTAAAAGAAATGAATCTATCAAAGTAACAGGATATTTTATTCCAAGTCTAAAGAACAAACTTACATACTTTCCGATATGACTTACTACATAACTTTTATACATAGTGTTCTTTATTGGATCACTTATGTGTTCCTTATAATCAAAAAGTCGTTTATTCCAGAAGAACTTCTGAATATCATTTGCGTCCTTTTCACTTAAATCTTCGGTATTATAAACTCTACCCATAAACTGAATAGGTAAGCTTAAAGCCTCTCTAGCAGCAGGTTTCTCTGGTTCATATCGGTAATCTATAAATTTATTTACACCAAATACCATTAAAGCCGTAATGCCCATAATTACAATTCCATGGAATATGTACTTTCTTAAATAAAATACAATAAATGGTAAGAATAAACAGAAGGCATATAAAGCATTATTTCTAAATAAAACAGAAAGAGATGCAAATACGATAAGTACAATTATATTAAATGGCTTCTTTAAGTATCCTTCTTGGTATTTAATTAAATCTATTATATTAAGAGAAAGTATTAAATAAAATGCTGCAAATAAGACATCTTTCGTTGCTGTAACAGCCATTACTGGAAATATTGGTAAAAACATAAATATAATTAAAGTTACAAACTTTAAGGTAAATCTTGCTTTTTCTTTAGACAGGTAATCAATTAAATAAGCTAAAGAGAAAGCAAATATTATTGTTTGTATAAGCACATGTATAAATAGACCAATACTACCAGATCCAATGTATTTATCAGCCATCTTAATAGTGAAACCTAAGAAAAGTGAATGAACCATTGGATGGTGTGATGAATACTTACCTGTAGCTATCTGATTAAGCTGTCCAGCTGCATCATATGAAAATATACCAGGGTAGAAAGATATTACTACCGGTAACCATGCTAAAATTATTAAAATAAAATATCTAATAATAGAATATTTACTATTTTTAAATAACTTTTTATCTAATTTATATTTTTTATTTTTCATATTATCAATATATTTTGATATAAAAAGTAGTATATATGTAATTATAGGAGTTAATCCTATAATTGATAAAATTGTTGTAATATGAAATAATCTAGTACTATCCAAAGTATTTAAGTTTATATAAGAGTTAATGATAATTGATATAACAAAAGCAAATATTGCACTTACCTTTATACTACGTTTATCAAATTTCAACTTAAATAAATAATTACTCAATAAAAATGTAAGAATAAGCACCAATATATTATTGTTAATAATTCTCGATAATACAATTGCACTTAATATACTCAGTAAAATCTCCATAATTATTCCTTCCCCATGTGGCTATATAATACCATATTTTTGCTAATTTTTCTAATTTTAGACGTAAAGTATTTAAAATGGTCTATATTTACGATTATTTAGTATTTATTTTAAGTATTAAAAAAGGTAATACAAATATACATGAAAGTATGTTATAATGGTCGTGGACTTGAAAATTTATTTTACATAAATAGGCTTTTTGTCTAAAATTGTCTAATAAAAAAATATTTATGTATATTTGCGCGAATATGTTTACAACTAAAAAAATATATGATATAATGTTGATACATGAGTAAATTAAACTCTAATTTGACAAATAGAGGTAAGTGATATATAATATCGTGCAACAAAAGGGAAATCTAGTGTGAAGGAGAGATTTTTATGCATAGTGCTGAAATGGTAGTTGATACATCAATAACTTTGTCTAAAAGAGCATATTTTATTATAAAAAGAACTTTTGACATACTTGCAAGTACTTTAGGAATTATCGTTTTATCACCATTATTTTTGTTGACAATATTAGCAATAAGACTTGATTCTAAAGGCAAAGCAATATTTACTCAAGAAAGAATTGGCCTTAATGGTAAATTATTTAAATTATATAAGTTTAGAAGTATGGTAACTAATGCTGATGAAATACTTAAAGAAATACTAAGTAAAGATGATGTATTAGCTCTAGAATATCGTGTAAATAAGAAGTTTAAAAACGATCCAAGAATTACTAGAGTAGGTAAGATAATAAGAAAGTTATCAATTGACGAATTACCTCAATTATTTAATGTTTTAAAAGGCGATATGTCACTTATTGGTAATAGACCTTATTTACCTAGAGAAATAGATGATATGAGACCTTATTATGAAAAGATTGTTTCAACTAAACCTGGGATTACTGGATTATGGCAAACAAGTGGTAGAAGTAATACAACATTTAAAACAAGATGTAAACTTGAAGCTGATTATTCAGAAAACGCAAGTCTTTCGACAGATGTAAAAATATTCTTTAAAACATTTATTGTTATATTCAAGGGATTATAGAAATGTAATTCCTTTTAATTTATACAAATAAAAATCTATAATTAAACTGATTAATTTATCTATTGAACAAATAATCTCATAAGACAAATGGCAAAGAAGACACTATTTATACAAAGTAAGCGTTACATTAATAAAAAAGTTATTAATGCTTCTAATCATATTTATTGAAAAATAAATACGGCATCTTCTATGTAAACATTTTTAGTAATATTAGACATAAAGACGAGTGTTTTATTTCAAATGCAGCATTTATTTGGTATAATTGTGTTGTGATAATTCTAAGTTATAGTAACTTTCTCTAATATTTATGAGTTTATTGGATATGAACATATAGTTTATCGAAAGAAGATGTGAAGAAATGAAAGAAAAAAATAATATTAAAATTATTGTTGCAACACATAAAAAGTACGAGATGCCAAAAGATAAAATGTACCTTCCTATACATGTCGGAGCAGAGGGAAAAGATGATATTGGATATATAAAGGATAATACGGGATACAATATCTCAAACAAAAACCCTTATTTTTGTGAATTAACGGGCTTATATTGGGCTTGGAAAAATTTAGATGCCGATTATATTGGCCTATCTCATTACAGAAGACATTTTTCCTTTAAAAAGAAATCAAAGAATAATTTTGAAAATATTATGAGTTATGATGAAGCCGCAAAATTGCTGGAGAGTACAAATGTAATAGTACCAAAGAAAAGGAATTATTTTATCGAAAATTTATATAGCCACTATAAACATACATTACATATCGAACCACTTGATATTACCAAAAAAATAATAGATGAGAAATATCCAAAATATTCTACTGCTTTTGACAAATTACATAAAAGGACGTCAGCACATATGTTTAATATGTTTGTGATGAAAAAGGAAATATTTGACGATTATTGTAATTGGTTATTTGATATTTTGTTTGAATTAGAAAAAAGAATTGATCAAGATAAATTTGATTCTTTCCATGCAAGATTCTATGGAAGAGTCAGTGAATTATTATTAGATGTTTACTTAGAAACCAATAAAATTGATTACAAAGAAGTCAATTTTATTTATATGGAGAAGATTAATAAATTCAAAAAAATTACCGGTTTTTTAAAGGCAAAATTTGTTGGAAAAAAATATGGAAAGAGTTTTTAGAGTATGACAATATATATAATTTTATTAATATTACCTTTATTATTTGCTTTACTAAATTACGTAAAACCAATCCCAAAAAAAGCAGTCAACATTCTTTTTTGGGGATTGTGTGCATTATTTACCTTAGTTGCCGCACTAAGATATAACGTCGGAACAGATTATAAGGCAACATATGCAACTGTATTTAATTGGCTTAAATACGGAATGAAGTATAATTACGAACCTTTATTCCTAAATTTGAATTACTTTTTTATTAATCATGGGGGAAAAATTTATCATTTAACCGGTTTTTGTTCACTAATAACAATACCAGCATTCTTTTTGTTTATTAAAAAAAATGTTGATAACAAATATTTGTTTTTTATGGTATTTGCTTTTATAGGTGCAACTATTTATTATGCTACACTTAATATAATTAGACAATATTTAGCAATAGCCGTTTTTTTAATCGCCTACAACATGTATAATAGCGGTAAAAAAAAGACAAGCTTTATTCTCGCATTAAGTTGCTATTTTATTCATAACAGTTCAATATTCATGCTACTTATATTTATTCTATCAAGAGCTTTGAAAAAACAGAAAACAAGAAAAATGTTATATATAATATATATAATATCTATAATATTTATTGTTTTAGATGTTCGCTCATTTGTGAATTCACTAAGCTTTTTGATTCCAAGCAGATATTTAGGATATCTAAATTCTGTATTTATGCTTGAAAAGAATTATTCGGCTGTATTTAAGTTACTTTTGCCAAATTTTATCGTTTATGTTTGTATGAAAAATAGTACTTACTTCATTGATGAAAAAAAGATGAGTTTTGGAGTGGCCGCTTTGCTTTTAAACGTTATATTATCGAACATGTTCTATGGAGTTAATGTAATAATAAGGTTAACATTCTATTGTGATTATTTTATATTGATTGTTCTGCCTCATATAATTGATTATTTTTATGAAAAAAACGTTACTATTGTATTTTCGCGAGGAAGAAAAAAATTAGGAGAAATAGTTGTAATATTGATAGTTGTCTACTTTATTTTACTAAATTCATATAGTATATTTTATAAGAATGGACATGGAGTAATACCATATAAAAGTATTTTAGGAGAAAAATTATGAAAACGAAAGTCGAAAATAAGATGAATAATATTCAATATCTACGCGGATTATGTGCTTTATCAGTCTTTTTTAGTCATGTTCCGTGTCTGCATATATCAAGCGGACAAATTGGTGTGGCACTTTTCATGATTATAGGAGCTTTTTTCTCAATGTATTCTACAGATAAAAATCCCAATAATGTATTGGTGAAAAAACTTATTAAAATTATTCCTTTGTATTGGATGCTAACTATATCTGTATTTGTCATTACCATTATAAAGCCTAATTTGTTATACTCTACGGTTGGCTCAATAGGGAACTTAATTAAATCGTTATTATTTATACCATATGATACTAACAATATTTTTGGGCACGGACCTTTACTTAATGTTGGATGGTACTTAGAAATTGATATTTATTATATGGTAATATTTTCAATATTTAATAAGTTTTTCTATGAAAAAAGATTAAAATTATCTGTATTTTTCTTTTCATTTATGTTTATCATAGGAAGAATTTTTAACTTTGATCACTATATATTTACTGCTTATACCTCATATTGCTTAATTTATTATGTCCTTGGTCTTTTGATTTACCAACTATATGTAAATAAATCGAAATTAATGAGTGCACTAAATAATAAAGTTATACCTATTATTAGCACTGTTGTTTTTTTCTTTATAATGTATTTTTTCAAACATAATATATTTTTCACTTTAATTATATCTATGTTATTCATAGTTACTTTATATAACGACAACGGTTACTACTTTAAGCCAATAGTATACTATGGAAACATTAGTTTTCCATTTTATTTAATACATTATTTTGTTATAGCATTTTTCGATAGATTGGTATTTAATTTGAATGTGTTTAACTTGAAAACGTTTTTGTGTATAATAGTAATATTGTTAATTACATTATTTTTATCATATATTATTAATATATTTTTAAAAAAATTCGAAAAAATTGCTAAAAACAAATTGAACTTAGTAAAAAGAAGTATAATTTAGAAATGAGAGGCCCTATGAAATATTCATTTATCATTCCAGCATACAATTCAGAAAAGTGCATAATTGATTGCTTATTAAGCATTTGTAGAATTTTACTAGATAGAAAAGACTATGAGATAATTGTAGTTGAAAATGGATCGACGGATTATACATATAATGTTGTAGACAATTTTATTCAAAATAATGATTTTAATGTTAATTTAATTAAATCGGAAAAGGGCGTTTCTAAAGCAAGGAATGCTGGTATTGAAATGGCTACTGGTGAGTTTGTAATCTTTTTAGACTCAGATGATTTGCTTATAAAAGAAGGATTACAAGACTTTGAAAGTATCGCTGAAGATTATGATTTATATATTTATAGCTATAAAAAGAAAAAAAATAACAAAAATGAAGTTAGCGTGAAACATACAAAAAGCAATTTGGATTCAAATAATGCAATAAAGTGGTTGATGAGCAAACCTACGAATAGATGCCAAACTTGGTCAAAAATTTTCAGAAATGATATTTTAAAAAAGTATAAGGTTAAATTCAAAGAAAATATAAAATATTCTGAAGATTCTGAGTTTGTTTTAAATTATTGTAAATATATTAAAAAATGTTACATTTCAGACGTTGCGTTATATATGTATATTGTAAATTCTTCTTCTGCAATGAATAATATGAGTTATGGCGTTGTCGAGGAATATATAAAATCCATGAATTATACTAAGTTATTATTTGAGTCTTGCAATATTGATAATTATATTGACAAGTACGTTTTATCCCATTTAAATATTATTTTAGTGAGATTTGTCTATTCTTCAAAATCTAATATTTCAAATAAAAGAAAACTAACAAAAAGAATAATTAAAGAAGAAACATTTCAAACTTCACTAAAAAGAATAAAAAAAAGAGAGTGTTTTTCTTTAAATTTTTTGCCAGAGTTGTTTATTAAACTAAAAATGCTTGATGTAGCAATTATTATGGTAAAAATAAAGGTGTTATTGAATGAAAAAAAATAGAGAGGTGTTTATATGAAAGTAGTATGTGTATTTACCTGCTTTAATAGAAAAGATGTAACTAAAAAAGCAATAGAGAAACTAAAAAAAAATAAGTGTAAAGTTGATTTTGTAATTGTCGATGATAACAGTAAAGATGGGACGTTCGAAATGATTGAAAGTATGAATGATAACCACATTAAATTACTTCGTGGTGATGGTAACTTGTATTATGCTGGAGGAATGAGAATGGGGTTACAATACTTGTTAGGTAGCAATGAGCAGTATGATTATTTATTACTTACTAATGATGACGCTGATTTTTTTGAAGGAATAATTGATAAAATGATTAATTATTCTCAGAAAAAAGATAATGCAGTTGTTGTTGGTAGCATGGTAGATAGTAATAATAAAACGAGTTATTCTGGTAAGAAATATAAATCTAAATTTTCCACTAAGCTATATAATATAGGACCTGATCAGTCAGATTTAGAATGTGATACTTTTAGTGGGAATTGTGTTTTAATACCTTATTCTGCATTCATTGAATGCGGTAATTACGATCCAGTGTATATACATAATTTTGCCGAATTTGATTATGGCTTTAATTTAAGAAAGCATGGCTATCATATTTATGTACTTAATGAGTACGTAGCGAGAGCAAATTCTAATTCTTCCAATAATACGTGGTATGATACCTCTTTATCTATGAAAGAGAGGATAAAGAAAAAAGAGGGGCCAAAGGGAGCCCCAGGGAAGATTGTATTTTATTATTTCAAGAAAAACTTTAATATTTTTATGGCAATAAGATGCTATATATCACCATATATTAGAATCTTATTAAGAAAATAACATTTTTTAAGGAGGAATCGGTATGAGTAGTTCTGTTAAGAAAAACTATTTATATAATATGTTATATCAAGTTTTTATTGTTTGTCTTCCAATAATTACAATCCCTTATCTTTCCAGAACACTTGGTCCTGAAAAAATAGGTATTTATAATTATGTTCTTTCTATTATTACATATTTTTCATTATTTGGATCGCTAGGTATTTCTTTGTATGGTCAAAGAGAAATAGCATATCATCAGGACGATAAAACTAAAAGAAGCCAAATTTTTTGGGAATTATTTTCATTTAAGTCTATTTTGATGCTTGTTTCAATTATAATATACGTTATAGTATTTACATTAAAAGGAGATTTTGCTTTATTCTATAGAATTTTAATTATAGAATTATTATCATGCCTATTTGATATTTCTTGGTTTTTTCAGGGAATAGAGCTATTCAAAAAAACCGTATTTAAAAATTTTGTTGTTAAAACTTTAGGATTCATATTAATCTTACTTCTTATAAAGAAACCGGAAGATTTGTGGAAATATATTTTGATTTATTCATCCTGCAATCTGGTAGGAAATCTTCTTTTGTGGAAAGATGTTTTTAAATATATATGTTTTCCTAAAAAAATGAATTATTTAAAACACCTATCTGGAATTATGATATTGTTTATTCCCCAAGTTGCAAATGAAATATATACAGTTTTTGATAAAACTATGTTAGGACTAATGGTTAAGAATATTGATGAAGTTGGTTATTATGGTCAAACACAAAAGATTATAAAAATGCTTTTAGCAATTATTACATCAATTGGTATAGTTATGATGCCACGAATAGCCGCATTAAAATCAAAAGGTGAAAATGACAAAATTAAGTCATATATGAAGAAAACATTTAGTTTTGTATTTATGATGTCTTTTGCATTTGCATTTGGCTTGGCCTCGATAGCAAATTATTTTGTACCATTCTTTTTCGGAAATGGATATGATAAAATAGCTTTATTGATGAAAGTAATGGTTATTATAATTATATTTAATGGAATGAGCAACGTATTGGGAGTTCAATACTTATTGCCCTTAAAAAGGCAAAAACAATATAATATAAGTATTGTTGTCGGAGCCATTACAAACGTTGCCTTAAATTTGATTTTAATTCCAAAATTGGAGTCTTTAGGAGCGGTTATAGCAACAGTTTTTGCCGAATTTATCATTGTGGTTATACAAATTAATTATGTTAAGAATGATTTTTCAATAAAAGAGTATGTAAGCATTTTTGCAAAATATCTATTTTTAGGCTTAATAATGTTCTTATCTTGTAATATAGTCTATATAGATACTTCTTCAAATTTTGTTATTATTTTAGTTAAAGTTATTATTGGAGTAGTTGTTTACTTATCTGAATTATTATTAACTAATGATGAATTCTTTTATCAAACTTGTTATGGTATTTTGAGAAAAATACCACTATTAAAGAACATTTTAATAAAAATAGAAAATATAAAATATAAAAACTTTGTATTTTATATTTATGTCTTAGTTTTATTAATATTATATATAGTAAAATAGGTGGTGAATTTTTATGAATAAGAAAGCGTCAGTAATTACGTTACACACTGTAGCAAATTATGGAACTCAATTACAAACATTAGCTACACAAGAAAAATTAAAGGAATATTTTGATGCAGTTGAATTCATTGATTATAGAAGAAAAGATACGTATGGTTTTGGGTTGTTTAGGACATTTGCAAAAAAAGGAGTCTTAATTGGATTAGCAGTACTTCCTACTATGCTATACTGGAATATTGTTTTTAAAGCATTTAGAAAAAGATATATTAATCTATCTAAGAAGAGATTTCTAAAACAAGAAGATTTTAATGATTATATTGAAGACTCTGATGTATATTTTGTTGGCTCAGATCAGGTTTGGAACACCGGTTGGAATAATGGTATAATTCCGTGTTTATATTTAAACTTTATTAACAAAAAGCCAAAATATACATATGCTGCTAGTTTTGGTAATAATAAGTTAACAGAATCCGAAATAAAAAGTTCCATTGATTATATACAAGACTTTAAATATATTACTGTTAGGGAAAAATCAGGTATAAATATTTTAAAAGAGGCATTTAATTATAATAATTGCGATATGATAATTGATCCAACATTGGTTATGAAACCGGAATTTTGGAGAAAGTATAAAAAGAAAAGATTAATTAAAGAAAAGTATATATTAATTTATAACCTTAATAGAAGCGATGAATTTGATAAGTATGCTGTTGAATTGTCAAGAAGAACAGGCTTGCCTATTTATAGATTCTGTACAAGATTTGACCAAGCTTTAAGATGCGGAAAAAGTATTCTAATTCCAAAAGTACTAGACTTTATCACACTTATAGATGATGCAGAATACGTTTTAACTGACTCTTTTCACGCAACTGCGTTTTCAATGAATCTAAATACTGAGCCAATTTGTGTTTACCCGGAAAACTATTCTGGCAGAATTTCTGAATTTCTAAAACTTGTTGATGCACCACAAAGACATATCGAAAATTTCAATGACTTTGATATAATTAATAGAAAAACTGATTTTGAAAAAGTCAATACTATTTTAGATGAAGAAAGAAAAAAGGTCGATAGGTATCTAGAAAAAATAACGGAGGATTTAAATAATGAAAACTAATGATAAACCACTTATTTCTGTTTTGTTACCTGCATATAATGTTGAAAAATATATTGGTAATTGTATTGAATCAGTAATAAATCAAACTTATAAAAATATTGAAATAATAATCGTAGACGATTGCTCTCCTGATAATTCAGGAAAAATAGCAGAGGATTATGCTAAGAAAGATTCAAGAATTATTGTTATTCATCACGTAAAGAATAAGGGACTTTCTGCGACGAGAAATACTGGACTAGAAAATTCTCATGGTGAATATATTACTTTTATTGATTCGGATGATTGGGTTTCTAAAGACTATGTAGAATATTTGTATAAAATTATTACAGAAACAAATTCAGATATAGCTTTAGTAAGAAGCTTCTTTACATCAAGATATAATGAACAAATTGCTAAAGATAAAATATATAAAATAACACCAGAAGACATGTTGTGTGACTTATTATATAATAGGATACATGTTGGAGTATGGAATAGATTATATAAACGTTCCATTATTGGAAATAAGAGATTTAGAATAGAAGCAAAAACAGGCGAAGGCATGCAATTTAATACTCAAGTTGTACCAGAGGCTTCCTCAGTAGGTGTAGGTTTAAGAAGAATTTATACATATAATGTCGATAATGACACATCAGCTACAAAAAAACCTAATATTGAAAAGCAGTCATATGGATCAGTTGAAACTATGGACTACATAAAAGAACATTTAAAGCCAAGAAGCAAAAGATTAGATAATGCTGTTGAATATCAGTATTTTACGACCTCATTATATGCATTAACGCATATAGTAAGATGTAATGCTAAAAAGTCTAATAAAGAGTTTTATAATTATTTAGTAAAGTATTGCAGAAAAACATCTCTAAAATCATTAAAAATGGAAATAAGTTTTAAACAAAAAATAAAATCTGTAGTAACATTTATAAGCCCTATATTAACTGTTAAATTAGCAATATTTTGGAGATATAAATTACAAAAAAAGCAAAGAGTATAATATTAAGAATAGGAGATAGTATGAAAAAGTATGATTATGTAATTGTTGGAGCAGGATTATTTGGTGCAACATTTGCTAATTTAGCAAAAAAAGATGGGAAGAATGTTTTGGTAATTGATAGGAGAAATCATATTGCCGGAAATGTTTATACAGAAAATGTAGATGGGATAAATGTTCATAAATATGGAGCACATATATTTCATACTGATTATAAAGATATATGGGATTATGTTAATTCGTTTGTTGAATTTAATAGATACACTAATAGTCCAGTTGCAAGAATTGGAAATGAAATATACAACATGCCATTTAACATGAATACATTTGCAAAAATATGGGATGATGTTTTTACACCAGAAGATGCATTAAGACATATTAATGAAGAAAGAAAAGAAATGGAAGGTAAAACGCCTACAAACCTTGAAGAGCAAGCCATAAGTTTAGTTGGTAGAACTATATATGAGAAATTAGTAAAAGGTTATACAGAAAAACAATGGAATAGATCTTGTACTGAACTTCCTGCATTTATTATTAAAAGACTTCCTGTAAGATTAACATATGATAATAATTATTTTAATGA
>CAYWFZ010000034.1:0-20736 GCA_964458035.1 uncultured Muribaculaceae bacterium
GATTTTTAGCCCCACCTTCAAATAGTATAATGACTAGCATAATGCACCACACATGTAAAGAATTATAGCATAAATTTTAAAAAAATGCAAATTTGGAAGTCAACTTAACAGTTCAAATTCATGTGATTCTGATATTTCTAGGACCTCATTATCTTCAAATTCTATCTTGATAGTTACAGTATCTTTAGCATAATTAGATTCATCAGTTTCAACTCTACTACCAACTCTTTTAATTCTTGTTTTATTTACCTTTTCTAAGACGACACTTGATTTAGAATTAAAGTCTGTTAACTTATAGACATATCCATTAGTTCCAATTATATAAAGATTTTCTGATTCTCCATTTAGAGTATAAAAACTTCCCATATAGGTAATATTATATTTACCATCATTTAATTTTTTTGTTTCACCATTATCAAACTGCATTAATCCATCCTTTAAAACATAGATAAAGTTTCCACCATTGCCTGATCCAATATAACGATAATATACATCCTCAAAGAATAAGGCATTTTTGCCAACAACATATCGAATATTGTTACTAGTATCTAAATAAATTAAGTCATATTCATTGCATTCACGATGAGGATAGTTATTATAGTTATAATATCCGATTTTTTTAACAGAAGATATAACTTTAGTCTTTTTTATATTAGCTATAATATAATTTATATCAAATTCAGATTCTGGAGTATTAAATACATAGATACTACCTTTATCATCTTTTGCAATAATAGAATATGTATCTTCTTCACATGTTGGAACAACTAAATAATCAGTTATTTTAGAAGTTCCATCAAATCTATAATTCTTTCCAGTAAATTCATATGCGCTTAAGTTTGGATTATACCTCTGTTCATTAAAAATAATTACACCATTATTTAAAGATACTTCATAATATAATTCTTTATTTTTATAATTAGTATATATTGTCTTTTTATCTTCGCCATTTGCATAGATAAATTCATGTCTACTTTTATAATCATAATTTACGCTTTTAGATGTCTCTTCATTGAAGTTGTATTCCTTTGTTTCAAACCCACGGAAAATATCACGCACTTTTGAAGTTGTAGTTATAGGGATTGTTTTATTAATCTCTTTATCATCTTTTTTATTATTCACAACAAATATCAAAATTATAAGAGAAATAGATATTACTAATGTAACAGAAATAAGTATAAATAAAGTTCTCTTTCTTTCATCATTCATTATTTCTTTAAACTTCTCTTTCACGATAACTTACCTCCAAAGTATATTATTTCAAATATAATAATACCTGCTATTACTGCTAAGATTAGAAAAAGGATGATGTATGTTTTCTTAGAGTGTTTGATTTCAACTAGTTTTACATAATCATTTTTCATAAGATCATTAACTTCATTGATTCTTTGTTCATCTAATTCCTCTTTTGTAATTGGAGTTGGTTCGACTACTGGTGTTGATACAGATGCATTGGTATTCTTTTTGTTTTCTTCTTCAGCCTGTTTAGCTAGAAGCATTGCTTCTTCTTTGCTTACGCTTATAGGTTTTGCAATACCTGTATCTAATATAGTCTTATTTAAAACATCCTTTTCTTCATTATTCATATATACCACCTTTAATATTTATTCTTTATCATAATAAGTTCAAATATAATTTCAATTACTAGTATAACTCCAGATAATAATATAAACATAGACCCCCAAATAAAGAGCATGTTAGATATCTCATTTGGAAATACTTCTAAATTTATTATTAATGGTTCAATATTTAATTCATAAGCAATTAGACTTAAGAGCAAATATACTGATGCAATTGTTAATGACTCTAGTGAGTAATACTTTACTAAGTCTTTTCTTTCTTTATGGCAGATAGATATTCCTAAAATACTTTTTGGTCCGCTTGCGTTTTTAGATAATTCTTTTTCATCTTTTAAGTAGTAAAGAGAATTATACATTACTATAAGTGAAAATGTTAAAACAGTTCCAACTAGAATACTTTTAGAAATTAACCCAATTATAACAGATACAATAATTAAAATAATTGAAACCATTATATTGCGATACTTTGTATTATTAAATTTCTTTGGCTGCTCTTTCTTTTCTTTTACTTCCATAAGATCTATTCTATCAATATTATAAAGTGAGCATAAAAATCTTATATCGTCTTCTCTTGGTATTTTACTTCCATCTTCCCATAGAGATATAACATTTTTAGAAACATGCATAAGTTTTGATAAATCTTTTATTGTTAAATTGTTTTGTTCTCGATACTTTTTTAATAAATTTCCCTGAATCATAAATTATCACTTCCTAAATATATTTTATCATATATATATTTTATTTAGCATAAAAAAGAAAGTTTTATTATAACTTTCTTTATATAAGATATTTTTTCAGTTATGTTCAATAGCGTCCATTATATATGGAACCATTTGTTTTTTACGTGATACAACACCTTTTAAGAAATCTCCATTTTTTACATCATCGAATCCATAAGCTATTTCAAGTATTTTCTTAGAATTATCTGAGAATAAAAGATATGAATTATTAGTCAAGAAGTTAGTTACAAATAGAACACATGATTTGTAATCGTGGTTTTTAGCGACCCTATTTAATTCTTCTACTAACTCATCTACTCTTGGTTCAAATATTTTAAAGTCAGTTGTAAATACTTGTGCAATGGCCATATTATAATTGCCAACTTTATATACTTTAAAGTCTTTAAAGACTATTTCATTAGCTGTTAAACCATCTATTTTTACTCCACTACTTAATAATTCAAGTCCATATTTATTTAAGTCAAGTCCAGAAATACGCGCAAGTTCATTTGCAACTATCCTGTCTTTTTCGGTTGTTGTTGGACTTTGTAATAATAAAGTATCAGAGATAATTCCACTTAACATTAAAGAAGCCATAGTTTTTGTTATCTTAACATTATTTTCTCTATAAAGGTAGTAAATAATAGTATTTGAAGCACCTACAGACATGTTACGGAAATTAATTGGTGAAGATGTAACAATGTCACCTATATTATGATGATCAGTTATCTCTAAAATCTCTGCTTCTTCAAGTCCATCAACAGATTGAGCTCGCATATTATGGTCAACTAAGATTACTTTTTTTCGATTGACTTCGTGAGCATCTATTGTTCTTAACATGCCAAGGCATTTACCACGACTATTTAAGATAGGATAGTTTGTATGCTTTAAACGATTAGTTTCTTCATTAAAGTCTGTTAAATAATCATCAACAGTAAAGGTAATTGTATCAATTCCCCTTTTTATAGATTTTATGGGATTTGCTAAACATAAAACGCGAGCTATTTTAAATGATGATTTATTAGTCATGATTACATTTATTTTATTGTTTTTAGCCATATTAAGCTGTTCTTCGTTTAATTTTTTACCCTTAACCATGATTATTAATTTTACTTTTGATTCAATCGCATATTTAATTATTGTTTCACGATCCCCAACTATTACGATAGATTCTTTATCAATTCTTATATCATTTATAAAAGTTTCATCATCAAATGTTGCTGCATGGGCATAACCAGAAATATTTTCATCAAACTTTAAATAATCGGTTGCTTCTAAGATACTTGTTAGATTATCAAATGATGTTTCAATATGAAGATTTTCATTATAAATCATATCAGATGCGACTTCTTTTAGGGAAACATACCCTTTGAAATATGATTCATCATCAACTAGTGGAAGTCCCGTAATAGCGCTTTCATTCATCATCTTGAAAGCTTCGAAAATTGTTTTGTTCTCATTTATAATAAAATTCTTATGATAGTTAACATCTTTTATCTGTACACGCACATCATTTAAATATGCTGGTACTTCAATATTAAATCTATTTAGAATGTATTCTGTCTCTTTATTTATTGGACTTAAGATTCTTGGCTCAGTATTCATGCCTAGTTCATTTTTTAAATTTGATAAAGTAATTGACGCACAAACTGAATCAGCATCAGGATTTTTATGTCCAAAAACATAGATTTTATCCATTTATATCACCCCGTTATTATTTTTTCTATTAGCATTATAACACAACTAGGGGTGTTTTTTCTAACAATCTTACCCAATATATTTTCTATTTAATCTCTTTACATTTTTCTTTTCGGTATATTTAAGCATTTCTAAAGTCCATTCTTTATATAAGTTATCATCTTTAGTACTAAGCAAAGAAATTATTCCATACCTATTTATGTAATAAATTAAAATAGCTCTTTCATATGGAGAATCATTATCAATGTTATAGGCAATATAAACCTTATTATTAGTGGTACTTTTATATCTACTTAGTAAAATAACTTCACTTTCTTTTATATTATTACTCTGTAAAACTATTTCAAAGTCAATATTTAAACCGCATAATAAATTCATTAGTTCTTCATCGATAGAACTTATAACTAAACGTACTTTTATTAATTCATTTGGGCAGTCTTGCATTAAGCTGATAAGTTCAGCAGCAGACTTAACGATCACAATAACTTTATCACTTGGATTAGGTATAAATCCATCTTGATAATTAACTACACCCTTCATCAGTGAAGCCTACTTTCAATAATAGATTGATGCGTATTTTTTATTGCACTAGTGGCATCTTTTATGCTTGAAAATATTTCATCTTCAAGAATATACCCACTAGAGTCTTCGCTTTTGATACGATATACTGTATCGTTTTCAACATTATCTATAAATTGTTCTTTTATGATAATATTTCTTGTTTTATATTTTTCTTTAAATTTATCAGCACTTTCTCTACTTTTAAATACAGGTTCTAAATATTCTCCTAGTTCTACTAATCTTAATTGATATATCAACATAAATATTACCTCTTTTCTATATCTATCATACAATTAAGTTTAGTATTTATAAAATATCATTTGTTTATATTTACTATAACATCTGTGTTATATCTCAATATTATAGTACTCTTTTAGAAATACTCTTGGTGAATCAGTTAGGAACGACTCTATGTAAACTAGACTAATGCCAGTCTTAGGTAAACCATCTAATTTTACTTCTTTAAAGTATCCGTTGTTTATTTCATGTTGAACTAATTCTTTTATAACATACCCTACTCCTAGCTTTCTTTTTATAGCTCCTATAATAAGCTCTGATGTGTGAATGTTTAAAACATTATTTAATTCAACTTTATTCTTTACAAGAACCTCATCAAGATTTTGTCTATTAGCAGTTCCTTTAATTGGAATTATGACTGGGACATTTTCTAAGTCACTCAAAGTTTTAATATTACTGGTATCATAATCTGCAGATGCAATAAAGGCATTGTGTAAATTCTTAATATGTTTAATCGTAATGCTTGTATCTCTTGTAATTACTGGTTCTGAATCTATCATAAAATCTATTTCATGACTTCTCAATAAATCTAGTAAATTAGAAGTAGATTTAGAAATAATAGTTATTTCAATATTGGGATATTTCTTATGAAATTCATCAAGTGAATCAAAAAGGTAAAATGTTGCAATATGAGAAGGTATTCCGATTGAAAGTTTTCCTTTTAGGAGATTTTTATCTTCGAGTATGCATCTTTCTGCAGTTAGAAATGAATTATATCCTTGTTCAACATAAAAGAATAATTCTCTTCCTTTATCAGTAAGTTCAATTCCTTTTTTGGTACGAATAAAAAGTTTTGTATTCAGTTCTTGTTCAAGTGTCTTAATAGATCTTGAGATAGCCGGTTGGGAAGTATAATTGATAGTCGCTGCCTTTGATATACTTCCACAAATAACTACATCATAAAATGTTTTATATAGATTAAAGTTAGTATTTGATTTATACATGATACCACACCCTTAATTATTTATTATAACGAAAAAAACTATCTTTTGATAGCCTTTTTCTTCTTTTGTCTATTCTGTTTTTCTTTTTTGGCTTCTCTTTTTTTTATCTCTTCAATTTTCATATTACTTACTAAACAAGAGGATGCTGATAAATCTCTTGCTAACTTTTCTTTTTCTTTTAAAATGCTATTACCATTTTCAATTATTAACTTTAAGATATAAATTGCAAATAAGATAATGATACCAGAGATATTAAAGTCTTCATATTTAAACATTCCCGTTGTTATATTTGCAACAAACAAGCAAACGGGATGAGTTAATGTTACTAAAACCCCTAGTGGTATTGAATCATTAACTAATTTTAAGGAGGCATCACTGAATGTTTTATTTTTACTTATTAGTTTAAATAGTTTAATAAATTTGGATGTTATTAGATAAAGAATTATATATGTTATGGAAGAGGCAAAGCCATAATAAAGTGTTCCAACTATTACATTAGTTTTTCCGAGTGTTGATATAATGCTTTCCACATCACTTTCTTGATAGTAAGTTATAAGTGGTACCATTTTACTTAAACCAATAGAATCTAGTGACTCACTTCTAAATATTACAAGGACTAGAAATGCTATAGTTAAAGAGGTCATTACAACGACAAATATTAAGAATAACCATCTGAATAGATATGCAATTATTTTTATAAAACTAATCATCAAATTCTTTTCATAGTTATCATTTAATTCCATAATACCAACTCCTAATAATAGGATAACATATAATGACTAATATGAGTCATTATTTTTGCAAGCATGACACTTATATGCTATAATATCTGACAAGTTTTAGGGGGGAAAGTAAGCATGATAAATACATTTTTAAAGAAGATGGACAAAGCGGAAAGTCCATGGCTAAGAGTTGGTATACTTGAAACTACTTTCCCAAGAATTGACGCACTTTCTATTATTAAAGAATCTTTTAATGAATTGACTAAAAGAGATTATTTCCGTTATATTGATCAAAAATTATTTTTATATTTAGCTGATTATCCAGAGGAAGCAAAAGATGAAATTCTTTACTTACTTAATTCTAAAAAATCTATGCTACATCTATTATCACCTAAACAATTAAATCACTTAATTCAAGTTATCCCTGAAGTATTTGATTTAGTTATGGAAAGATTTTTAGAACTTGATCTAACAAGTGAAGAGTTAGTTAGGGCTTTAACAAATGCGGTACTAGATAATGAAAATCACTTTTTGACTTTATCAGAAAGAATATTTGCATCTAAATCTGAAACTGGTATAAGTAACTTTATTCATACACTTGCCTATGGCAATGATTTTAGCGACTACAGTGTATTAAAACCATTCATAAAGAATGCTAGAGTTGAATCTATTCCATCCATTATGTCAAATCACGTCTACTTAGATGATAACTTAAGAGTGTTTTTAGTAGATAATTTTTTAGAACTATATAACATAGAAAAATATAGAAAGATGGATTTTATTGACTCTTTAAAATATGATTTACCCGATGATGTTACGAAAAAATATGAATATCTTTTAAGTTTACTAAGAGCAAGTAATGTTCCAAAAACAACAATCAATTATTTAAATATTTTACTTGCTAATAATGAGGAAGCTTTTATAAAAGATTATATTGGTGACAATGAAGTAAGATATATCAAATCTGGTTCTACCGCTCAAGCTTTTAGGGTTGGTGAAGATAAAGTTTTAAAATTTGCTAAAATGAAACATATGCCTAATTCTATTTTTGAACATTTTCTTCTAGCTCCAACTGAGCGGATAGTTACAAAAGATGAAGCGGGAAAACCAACCTTATATATTGAAAAGCAAAATTTTTTGAAACAAGTTTATAATGGTATCCCAATTAATTCCGATGATTATGAAAACTTTTTTAATGAAGCTAAAAAACAAAGGCTTATAATTAGAGATCCCCATTGTGTTAGAAGATATGCCGATAATTTTGGATTTTTAAATGATTATCATGAGGCAACTTTAGTAGGTGTTGATGACCATGAGGAATTACCAGATTGGTTTAAAAGAAGACCATTTGTCTTATTTGATATTGATATGGTTATAGAAGATACTTCAAATAATAAAAAAAGGATGCTAAAGTAAGCATCCTTTTATTCACTTTTCATTTCAAAAAGAATATCACGAAGTTCCATAGCGCGTTCGAAATCTAAATTCTTTGCTGCTTCTTTCATTTCATTTTCAATATTCATCATGATTAACTCTTTATCTTTCTTGCTCATCTTTGTATTCTTAGCAATCTTTTCTTCGGTTTCTTCATCTATATTAGATATGACACTAGCAATATCTTTAATAATTGTTTTAGGAGTTATACCATGCTCTTCATTAAACTTCTCTTGAATTTCACGACGACGTTTAGTTTCTTTAATTGAATTTTCCATAGCTTCGCTTACAGTATCTGCATACATGATAACATGACCACTGGCATTTCTTGCACATCTACCAATAATTTGAATAAGTGATCTATCACTTCTTAAGAAGCCTTGTTTATCAGCATCCATGATAGCGATTAAAGATACTTCTGGTAAATCGATTCCTTCACGAAGTAAATTTATTCCGACTAAACAATCATATTTTCCTAAACGTAGTTCTCTTATTATTTTAAGTCTTTCAAGAGTTTTAACTTCACTGTGAAGATAAGCAACTTTTATGCCAAGATTTTTTAGATAGCTTGTTAATTCTTCAGCCATACGAATAGTTAAAGTTGTAATAAGTATACGTTCATTCTTTTCAATACGTATATTTATTTCATTAATTAAATCATCTATCTGCCCTTCGGTTTTTCTAACATCAATTGTTGGGTCTAAAAGTCCAGTTGGTCTAATGATTTGTTCAACTGTTTTATTATTAACAAGCTCTAGTTCATAATCTCCAGGAGTTGCTGAAACATAGATGGCTTGATTGATTTTGGAATTAAATTCATCGAACTTTAATGGACGATTATCAAGAGCACTAGGAAGACGGAAACCATATTCAACAAGTGTAGTTTTTCGCATTCTATCGCCGTTATACATTCCTCGTACCTGTGGTAAAGTTACGTGTGATTCATCAACTACAAGTAAAAAGTCTTTAGGAAAGAAATCTATTAATGTTGAAGGTGTTTCTCCTTCATTACGTAACGCTATATGACGTGAATAGTTTTCAATACCATGACAGAAACCTGTCTCTCTTAACATCTCTAAGTCGTATTCACATCTTTCTCTTAATCTTTGTTCTTCAAGTAATTTATTATTTTCAAGTAACACTTTACATCTTTCATGGAGTTCTTCTTCTATTCTTCTACATGCTTCTTCAAGTTTATCTTTATTAGTTACAAAGTGTGTTGCTGGGAATATTGTTGCTGATTTTTTATTTTGGATTATGGCACCAGTTAATATATCAAATTCACTTATTCTATCAACCTCATCACCAAATAATTCAATACGAATTCCATTTTTCTTTTCAGCAATTGGAACGATATCTATAACATCCCCATTTACTCTAAATGTTCCACGATGAAAATCTAATTGATTGCGTTCATAATTCATGTCTATTAGACGATTTAGCAAATCGTTTCTTTTGATCGTGTCACCAACTGTTGCGATTAACATGTGAGCTTCATAATCTTCTGGATCTCCAATACCATAAATACATGATACAGATGAAACTACTATTGTGTCTGGATTAGTTAAAAGAGATGATGTGGCAGCATGTCTTAATTCATCTATCTCATCATTAATAGAGGCATCTTTTTCAATGTAAGTATCGCTTTGAGGAACATAAGCTTCTGGTTGATAATAGTCATAATATGAGACGAAATATTCTACATGATTTTCGGGAAATAATTCTTTAAGTTCGGAATAAAGTTGCCCTGCTAATGTTTTATTGTGTGCTAAAACAAGAGTTGGTTTATTAACACGAGCAATTACATTAGCAATTGTAAATGTTTTACCTGTTCCAGTTGCGCCTAATAAAACCTGATCTCTTTTTCCATCTTTTATTCCTTGAACTAGCTTCTCTATTGCTTCTGGTTGATCTCCACTTGGTTTATACTTTGATACTAATTTGAACATATTTGCTCCTCCATTCATCCTTATTTTTTTAATAAATTTATTCGTAAAATTACTACATAATTTTATCATTTTTAGTCTGTAAAGACAAGGTTTCTAGTATATTGAAATTCTAATTATAAAACTAAAAATTAATCTCTAATATAATTTTACCCATAAAAAAATTAATTAAGCAAAATTGCCTAATTAATTTTCTTGAATTTACTAAATTTATTTGATTTATGTAGTACTATTCCAAGGATAGATATAATAGCGATTATTTCTACTATATAAGTGCTAATTCCAGTTTTAGGATTTTCTTTTAATACTGGAACAAATTCAGCATATACTTTTGCATCTGAATCTGGCATAACAAATTTATAACCATCTAGGTTAACATTATTTCCATAAGCATCTGTTACACGTAGAGATTTTAGTAAATTACCCTCTTCAGGTGTTACTTCTAATTCTATCAGGTCACCTAGATTTGCTTGTGAAATCACTTTTACGTCTCCTGCGCCAGAAATATATTTGCTAATATTTAATTTGCGAGAATCATATTTTATAGTATAAGATACTAACTCATCATCTTCTATTGCTACTACTTGAGCAATAACAGCATTTCCGTAATGTTTCAAACTAGTAATATCACTAAAACTAACGTTCAATTCACTATTAATGTCATGTTTTTCGATTATATTTCCTTTAGAATCGAATAAATTAATCTCTGAATAATAGTCTCTTGGATAGTTATATTGGCGTCTATAATCTGGATTATAGTGATCACTTCCATATTTATAGCCACTTACTGCTAAATAACCATTTTCTAAAAATGAAGCATCATAGTAAACAGTATGATTTTCTTTACTCTTACTTACATATTTAGTGTTGTTTTGTAAATCTGTTTTTACAACTATTCCATATTGATTAGTATCATTATAGATAAAACCTATATAATATTTAGCATCAAGCCCATATATTTGTTGATAAATGAATGTTTCATAACCGCTTTCTTTATATATAGAATTTAATTGTTCAGAAACAACATCTGTTAAATTACCTGTTATATAATCAATTTTTTCTTTTGGTACTTCACTGTAATCAACCATTGATTCTTTTGTAAATGTTTTAAGATCGAAAGTAATTAAATCTTGTGGTCCGGCATTTGTATCTGAATCAACAGTACTTTTTAAAGATTTATGAATATAGTATAATTTATCATCTCTAATGTACATCTCTCCAGCATAAACATAACTATTGTTTTTTGATGATCTTATCTTCTTTTGGCGTAAGAATTCTCCTTCTGGACTATATTCAATTAAAACAACGCCACTTCCATAGTCATAACTTAATATTAAAATATTATCATTGTATAATAAAATACCGCCAAAAAATGCACCATATGGATTATATTGTTCCCAAAGACATTCTTTTCCATCTTTTGAGACTTTAGTTAACAATCCATATCCATCTTCATCAATAGTGGTAATTAAATATCCATCACTTACTTCAAGTGTATTGGTCCAATTTATGGCTTCTCTAGTAGTATAACCATGATCATAATCCCAATCCTTAACAAGAATTTTATTTTCAGCTGCATCTACTTTCCCAACCATGAAAAAGCAAGCTAATATAATAAAAACATAAAAGACCTTTTTCATTTTTAATATTCTCCTCTTCTATTTTAATTTTAACATATTGTTAATAATTATAGTTAATTCTTTTACTATAACTGCGTATATTTTACATATTATGACTTTTAACAATAATTTTAAATTAGAAAAGGATATGGCATAATTATTACTAAATAATTCTTAATTATAATTCTACTACTTTATCGACAAACTTAAGTGCAGTCGGATCATTTTCAGCTACAAGAACTGTGTTATTATTTTTTACAAGTTTATCAAACATTAACATAACTTGACTAATATTAGTTGCACCTAATCCTCTTACAGGATTATCAAATATATAAACGCTTCTGTCTCCTAACTTTTTACATAGTAATTTTGCTAGTTTTATTCTTTGACATTCTCCACCAGATAAAGAGTAAGAACTCTGATTTAATTTTAAATAATCAAGACCAATATCTTTTAAATGAGTTAATCTTCTTATAATAAGGGGATTATCTTTATATATGTTCATTGCCTCAGCAACGGTAATATTCATGTCATTATCTTTAAAGAACTTACTTACACCATAATAGGTTGCAACAGTTGATTTAGAGTTCTTAGTTACTGGTGTTGCATCGATGATATGTGGTCTTCTAATGTATTGTTTATTTTTTATTTCAATTAAAGTCTTTCTTCTTTCACTTGCACCAACTGACTTATCAAGTGATTTAAATATGGCATCTAAATATGTACTCTTTCCACTTTTACTAGGTCCGGTAATTGATGTAATAGTATTTAAGGTAAGTTCAACTTTATAATCTTTTATTCCAGAAAATTCACGGTAGTGAGCTGAGATTTTTTTATTCGAAACATTCTTTTCTCTTTTTACTTCAATTTTAGGAAGAGTACTCAAATACTCATTTCCATTCATTATATTTAGTAGATTACCACCATCTGGACCTGATTTTGGACCAAATTCTAAAATTGTATCAGCATATTCAAATATCTCTTTTCTATGTTCAACAACTACAACAGCATTGTTTTTTGCTAACTGTTTTATTATCTTCGAAAAATAATCTGCTTCCTTAGAAGTAGTACCAGCTAGTGGCTCATCTATTATTATAAGAGAATTATTACAATCTGATAATTTTAAAACAGCATCTAATTTTTCACTTGTATTGGATAACTTTTGCGAAACAGAATAATCTGATTTAGGATAGTTTCTGATTTCACATTTTTCTTTTTTTATTAATGTATCAAATGCAAATGAGCTTTTTCCTGAACCACTTGGACCGACGCAGATGGTAAGTTTGTTAAATTCTATTTCGACATTTATATTTTTTAAATTGTTGGCATGTGCATTTGTTATTATTATATTTTCCATGATTATTCTCCTTATACCTTAAAAATAAGGGAGTATCCCCTTATTTTTTATTTTTTAGTTAAGATATACTTACTATTCCTTCATTAGCATTTACTTCAACTGTCATACCATCTTTTAAAACTTCTGTTGCGTTTTTACATCCAATTATACATGGTATTTTAAGTTCTCTTGCAATTATTGCAGCATGGCATGTTATACCACCTTCATCTGTTACAATAGCTCCAGCCATTTTTAATATTGGGGTGAATTTAGGTGTTGTCATAGTAGTAACTAATATATCTCCCTCTTTAAATTTTTTAAAATCCTCTTTTTTAAATACTTGACAGACACTACCTTTTACTTTTCCATTATAAGCAATACTTCCCTTTATAGTTTTTCCATCTTGTGCTGACTTAATAACAAAATTATGTTTTTCTAGCCATGAGGATGCATCATCAACTAACTCTAATTTGCCTTCATAGAAAATATAGCCATTCTTTCTTTTATTAATCTCTTCAATTGATGGCATCTTGTTTTGAAATACTTCTTCTATGAATAAGAATTTTATATGCTCTTGATATTCTTTTGTAAGTCTTTCTTTAGCTTTATTATAAAGATATTCATTTGCTTTATATAAGATATAGTCATAGTTATTTCTAAAATCGACTAGTAACTCTTTTAATTCAGTGCTTATATTTTCAAAATAACCTGCTAGATTTCCTAAACTAGTAAATGGGTAAATTACAAGCATGTTATGAATAAACTCTTTATAATCAAACTCATTTTCATCATTGTTATCTACTACCTTATTTAAATAATTACATGAGTCTAAAGCATTAGAATATAATTCTTTTGTTTTTTCTATATCTTGTTGCATGTAATAATATATATTATCAGGATTTTCTTCTAAAGCTGTATCATTATAGTAAACATTAGTTATACCTTTTTCTTTATCATATATAAATAATGGTTTAAAGTAATAAAGATTTCTTGTTAATGACTTTATTCCCTCATATTCGCCCTTATGATATATTTCTGTTTCAATAATAGTTTTCTCTCTTGAAATTACTTTTCTATAAAGACTAACTGCTGCATTTTTAGTTGTAATTGGTCTTGCTTGTAGAATATAAATTATATTTTCTTTAATACACCATTCAATATCCATTGGCATACCATAGATTTCTTCAATATTTAGTATAATTTTTTCTAATCTTTCTATTTCTTCTTCACTAAGATAGCTTTCACCTTCAATAGAGTCAGAACGGAGAGTTTCCCTTCTTACTATGTGGGTAGATGGAGTTACACGACCGGAAACTAATTGTTCTCCTAGACCCGGACATACCTCAATAATTGAATAATTATCACTAGAACTTGTAGGATTTATAGAAAAAGCAACTCCTGAATAATCTGCATCAACCATTTCCTCAACAATGACATTCATAACTTGTTTGTCATCGTTACTATAGGCTACAACATTATCTTCAACTAAAGATTTCCAACAATTTTTAATACTTGTTAATAAATTTTTTTCTTGAACATTTAAAGATGTCTCATATTGACCAGCAAAAGATCTAGTATTCCCATCTTCATTAGAAGCTGATGATCTTACGGCAACCTTAGAGAAATTATATGATTCCCAGTAGCTAAATATTTCTTTTTCTAAATCTTCTGGAAAAGACCCCACTTCAATAGCTTTTTTAAACTCTTCATAATCATTAGTAACTTCTATATGATTATATTTTAAAAATTCTTGATAAAGTTCAGAGGTAATTATAAAAAATCTCGGAACCGTAAAATTATTCTCTCTTAATTTTAATAACGAGTTGGCTTTGCCACCAAAATTATTATTTGTTTTTTCATTATCGCTAACAATATAATTCATAAATATTTTCCTTCTTACATTCTACGTACATGTTCAATCGCGTCTTTAACTGTGTCTTCTAGTGTTTGACTTTCATCATTTGGATTAAATAATTGCCCATAGCCTCCAGCGCTTTCTACACCTTGAATGTCAGTTTTTGAATCGTCAACTAGTATCATGTTTGAAGTAGGAATATGTAAACGTTTTTCGGCATTGTAGTAAAATTCTCTAGTCGTTTTTAAAGCATTTATATCTGGATCTGTTGTTACAACTTGATATTTTTCTTCTAACTCAGGAAAGTAATGATTTAAAACTTCATGAATTAGTTGTCCATCTTGTGTCGCAATTCCAAATTGAATTGATGGATATTCTTCTATTAAAGAATTAATAATTTTATCTTCTCTTTTTCTTACGGCATCAATACGAGCATTTATAAGAGTTTGTTTATCTAGTTCTCCTTTTTCTAATAATTTATCAAGTAACACTTCACCTAGGAAATATGGTGCTACTCTAGGAGGTTTAGATTTATAAACTTCAGAAGATTTAATTTGTACTAATTCATCTTCTAAATTAAAATAGACAGCCATTTCTTCTATATCTTTTCCTCCATATAATTTCATAATGTTTGCATAAACTTCTTCAGGATTAGGATTTTTCTTAAAAAGAACTCCTCCACAATCTAATAAAGTTAGCAATTCAACATCTTTATCTTTCATTATAGTCATATTAAATTCCCTTTCTTGCCATTAGTATACCATATATGGCTTTTTTATGCTATTTTCTATCGATGTTATTTATAAGTTTATTTTCTTTTTCTAGTTCTTTCAACGACTTTTTAGGTGTTGGTAAGTCCTCTGGCATGGTTCCACCATTTTTAGCAATTACCTCCCTAATATTTTTTCCAATATTATAATGGGTTTGATTAGCTTCATTTTCCCCCGTAATCTTATCTCTTTTTATTTTTTGCTCAGTTTGCGATATTCTAAATAAATTTGCAATTAACTCATCACTTCCCATATTATCTAATATATCTTCTCTATATCTTAGACCTTTTCTTTTAGCAATATCATTTGCAGTTTCGCCATTATATAATCCCATGTATCCTGCATTATGAAACTTATCGAAGTTCTTAACACCTGCTTTTTTAGCTGTTTGATTAAGAGAATAATTACCCTTTTTAGTTAAATTTCTTTGAAATAATCTTTTTTCATCCTCAGATAAACTACTATACTCTTTTTCTGTTAATTCTTGTTTTCTTGTTTGAATGGCAAAGTAAGTTTGGGCAAGAGCTACGCTTTCTTTTCTAGAATCTCCATTTTGCGCTATTAAGTAGCAAGCATAACGAGATAGTTTATAATCTTGTTGTTTCCTCTTTGCGCCAGAACCTATCGTTACCATTTTGTCGGCTCCGCCAAAATGGTCAGAAACCTCATAATTACTGTTGATACAAGCATTTATTGCTTTGTAAATAACCCCATTAAACTTTCTCCATTCAGTGTACTCAAGAAGTTTCATCAATTCCCTAGCATACCAATACTCACATCCATCCTCATCAATATGTTTAATACTTTCAAACATTGATTCATCATTTTCTTTAATTTCATTCATAACCAATTTCCTCCTGTTTATAGTTATTTTTACTTCTAAATGGATTATATCGTACATTTGTTTTGATATCAAGTTGTTTTTGATTTTTTTAACCAATTAAAAAATAAGTACTTTATACTTATTTTTAATCCATTTCTATTATTTTTAATCCAAGTAATTCTCTTAAATGATTTGCATCATTTTGAATAGTTAGATAATATTCACTGTCTCCTTTTCGCAAAATATAATTTAGGGCAAAACCAGCAGTTGCTATAACATTACCCTTTTCATCTACAAAACATAGAGTTGTTCCAATTTTTTCTGTTGTTACATCCCCATTATACTCGGGAAGTGCAATAGTTGTTTCAATGAATTCTTTTACGGTTGTTTCATCATCAATAATTCTTTCTAGTTTATCTCCATTACATTTGACTTCTAATCCATCATAGTTTTTACATATATAAATCTTTTTGGTATTAACTAGTTCTTCTTTAATTTGTTCTAAAGGTATGATATCTTTTTTAGATAAATCTAATTTTATATTCTTAAAAAGAATAAGTAATAGAAGTAAAACTAAAATTATACCTATTATAATTATTCCGCTTTTTTTCATAATATTTGTTCCTTATCAATTCTCAATTAATAAACCTTTTTTATAATCTTCGTGAGTAAGTGCAATATGTTTTTCCATTTCTATATCAATAAATTCTATTTCACATGGATAACCTTCAAATACTAAACGAAAGTGAAGTGCTTTATAATTAGGATCTTCCGGATGTCCATTCATGTAATCTCTAACCTCAACAATATTTATATCTTTATTACTTTCTATTGCTTCTTTTAGTTTCTTACAATCATTTAAATCTTTAAAAATGTATCTTATACCTACTAAATCATAAACATCAAAAATATCTTTTCCGACTTTATTTAATTTCATTTTATTAATAATACTACTCTCAGACTTTATTCTATATTTTATCGAATCTATTTCTTTATGTGCTTCATATCCAGCACTCATATATATATTTGTCATTAATTTTAAAACTTTGCCATAAGCTTCGTCTCTATATTTATCATAATTCATATCTGTTACTCGTCCTTTTTACATTCTTAAACCTGTACCACTTGGAGCATTTAACTCTGTTTCTTCTACTTTATTTAAATAGCCATTGTTCCTTAATGTTTTATAAACTTCAACTATTTCATCATATATTTCTTTTAGATTATCAATTACGGTTTTACTTCTATCAAATTCAAAAAACATATGATCTATTGAACTATAATTTGGTTGTTGCTTGCAACCTGGAAATATAGTCCTGAAGGTATTACTATCTTCTGAACTTTTAAGATCTTTATACTTAAGCATTATTCCATTACCCATTATTCGTGTCGTAAGGTCACTTCCCTCAAATAAACTTTGAATAGTTGCTTTGTAATCTTGAACGAAATCAATTTTTAGTAATTTTTCTTTTGTCATAGTTTCCATTTTGGAGTAAAGTTCACTTTCTAACTCTACATCATTATCCATTCTATCTAATTCATCAGCTAATTGTTGTAAACTAGTATAATTATCTTTTCCTAAATCTTTTTCATTAACTAATCTAGTATATGTATTATAAAGATTAGCTACTTCGGGATATTCACTTATGTTACTTGGATTAACAATAAAGCAATTAGCTTCTTGATTATAGTATTTCTCCAATCTATCTAAAGTTTCATGGGTATCTAGGAATCGTGGTGTATCTGCTGCATCAAAAGAAATTCCTTCATCAAGTAAAAACTCTATTATTTGTTCCTTTGTATCATAAAATTTGCGTAGTCGTTTATTAAATATTTCTTCGATTTCAGCAATTGTGGTTTCTTTTTCAAGGCATGTATTTACATTCCTTCCACGAATTTCACTTACAGCAATATCGCGCTTACCTAATATATTTTCTACTAAACGATACATTGTTTCTGAATGAAGTGAAGGACCATATCCATGAGAGATACGATAATTATTTATCTTAGTTGCATTATTATAATTTAATATTGATGATTCACTATAGGTTTGGGGTTTATATCCCAGCATTGCAATAGCTTGAGATATGGCATTAGAATAATCTCCTTTAAAGAAAATTATTTTATGTTTTAAGTCCTCTTCAGTTAAATTATCTTTTTCAGACTCTGGAACTAATATAACTGTTTCATCAGTTAATTTTACTTTATCAATAAAGAAAGTATCTCCTGCACCTAATCCTGCTACTTTAGAGTCTATTTTTGAAAATGGTGTAACAACAGTATATTTTCTTGAATCCCAGTTACCTCCATTATTAGATTTTACTAGGGTATTTAATGTTCCATGAACAGTAATTCTGTGTGATGCATGTTCTCCACCAATACCAATTACTTTTCTGTTTGTTGATTCTGTTGATACTATTGCATTAGCAGTCGTTGGTGTATAATCAGTTGCATGGACATAAAGTAATTCATCTTCAAGATTATCGTCAAAGTCAATATCCATAATATCTTTTATTTCAACATCACCAATTGTAGTAGCGTTCCCATCTATAACAAAATTTGGATTGTTATTAAGTTCGTTTAAAAGATAGTTTTTAACGTAATTAAGTTTTTCATTTGGATTCATAATATATACTCTCTTTCCTTATCTTAATATTATCATATTTTACCACCAAGAGGTTTTATAAATAACTTCTTTAGTTTTTTCATTTACTCCAACAAGTAAATACTCACCATGATTACAACTAATAGCTCCCGAAGAACATCTACTATTTATTAAATAAATTTTTAAGTCATCATCAGCTTTTAAAGTAGCATTATTAAAATCTTGTGGAATGGTTCCATCTCCCTTATACTCTTCTTTTGTACCTATATAAATAGCTTTATCTTTGTATTTATTATCAAATTCCTCTATGTTTAAATTTTCATCTTTATAATATAAAGAAACGATACCATTACCTTGTAAGAATGCTGGGTGGTAGCAAAAACTTACATTCTCCCATGATTTAGATATTTTTTTAGGAAAAACCTCTTCTAGAGAATTACTCTTTATTATTCCATTATAGTATTTTATAGATTGAACTGGTATAGCACTCTCTAATATACCTAATGCAAATAGGATAGAAAAATAATAAAAAACCGATAGAAATGATAATAATATATTTAGTATGATGGATGACCAAATTAGATACTTTTTTTCATGTTTAAGTATAAAGAATAGAAATGATGAAAAATAGCAAGTTGGAAGAAAAGCAAGAATAAAGCAAAGTATCTTTACCCAAAAAGGATCAAATCTCACATTATAGACGAAGAAAACGCCAATGAGAAAATGAATTAGGATTATTATAACGGATAGAACTATTTTTAATATTTTCATAAGAATTATACCTCATATTATTTATTAAGATAATTATAGCAGAAATATAAAACTTTTACTAGAATACAAAAAGCAAGGAAATTCCTTGCCTTTATTTTAGAGCGTATCTCTTTTCTACAGTACTAATTCTTTCTTTATAATTATCAACTATACTATTATCAAGAAGACTTAATCCATAATACTCAAGATAATCAGGTATAGAAATATTCCCTTTTAACATACTTCTATATTTTTCTAAGAAAGATGTTTGATCTTCAAGATACTTTTCCATTAGACTTGAACTATAGATATCTGAAATAATAAATGAGAAATTATTATGTTCATTATGTTCTCTTACTTCTCTTCTTCTATATTCAGGAAGTGCATCAATTATATACCTTCCTACTCCTTTAGCATATTTAGCATTATTGAATACAGAATAGTCTTCAAAATCTGTAACCAAACTTTCTTGTTTTAATAATTTACTCAATTCATAGATTGCTATATAAGAAGAAAGTATTCCTGGGAATTTTTGATAATGGATATTCGAAATAGTATTCTTATAATTCTTATAAAGTGGATTAAGTAGTACAGTTACTTCACTATTAACTATTTGAGCTAATTGAATTGGATTATGCTCTTTAGAGACAATAAATTCACATGCTGTTTCTACGCCTGCAATATTTTTATATGATGTTCTAACATCAGTTTTTTGTGAATATGGCTTTGCTGAAATAAAAGCAGCAGCTATATTTATATCGTCTTTATAAGAAGTTCCTAAAATAATTGTAAGAACTGTTTTTAAATAATCTTTTAATTCATCTAAACTCATAGATTGTTTTATTAAATCTTCTGGGTCTGGAATGTTGACTGTTTTAAGTATTCTAATTATCTTTTCATAGTTTCTTTGTCCTAGTCTTATTTTATATTCTCTGTAAGAGTTATCGTAATGTAAATCATTAACTTGATGAAAATATAAATCTACATCATCTAATAAGTCATAAATTATATCAAATAATTCTTGCAAATCTGGCATAATAACACTTCCTTTTGCTCAGTTATTATAGCTTTTTAAGT
>CAYWFZ010000035.1:0-19173 GCA_964458035.1 uncultured Muribaculaceae bacterium
AAATAAGATATAAATATTAAATTATTTACATCTTAAAGTATACTTGTAATTTATCAATTACTATTTTTCTACTGGCATATATTTATCAAGATATTCTTCGACTGCTTCCATATATGCTTTCATAACTTTATCATCATTTTGTACTCCATGACCTGAATGTGGTGCAACAAATAATTTATAATCAATATTATTATTTTTTAATGCTTTTTCTAAATGTCTTACACCTTTATATGGTTGGAATTTATCTTCAGTTCCATATAATAATAAACTAGGTACTGAATTTTCATTAATAAATTTATATGCAGAAATTGGTGTCATAAGTTCTTGATATGAGCCATCTTTAATCATTTCTGGTGTCAATTCAACACCTGCCATTACGCCAAATAATCCAGATGCTGCTTTTCTGCTTTCTTCTGTATCTTGATCTAGTCCATATATTCCCCAATCTTCTACATAGTAACTAGATGGTCCAACCATTTCAAATAATAATTTAACTGGCACTGGAGATTCATTAACATCTCTATAAGCATATAACATTGCTAAAGCTCCACCTGCTGATCCTCCACTCATTGCAATACCATTTATGTTATAACCATGTTTTTTTGCTTCTTCAATTACTTTTGGAATTGCTTGTTTAATTTCATTTGATTGAGTTAATACACTTGCTTCATTTTCTTCTGTACGAAGTGTATAGTTAATTCCTACTGCTACATATCCTTTTGAACATAACCATGAAAGCATTCCTTGATCATCAATTTTATCTCCTGTTGTAAACCCACCTGCATGAAGATAAACAACTAAACCATAATTTTCTTTTGTATTATCTTTTGGAAGATATATATCAAATTTGTTAGACTCCTTATCTCCATAAGAAACATCAGAAATTAAAGTTCCTATTTTATCACTCCACTCGACGCTATATTTTTTTGCCCATTCAGGTTTAATAAATTTTGTTACTACGCCAACTATTAAAGCAATTACAAATACTAAAATACATAAACCCACAAATTTACCTCTTTTCATAGAAAATTACCTCCAAATAATGTTCCACCAAGTAATAAATTCATTATTGCTCTGACTATTAGTCTGCCTAGGCATATTCCTACAATTGCAACTATACCTAAAATAATCCATCTTTTCAATGTCATTTTTACTTCTCCTATTCCTTATCTAATAATTCTAAACCATAATCTTTTTTTGTTCCATTGATAGTATCTAGTATCCATTTTGCTATTGATTTATCTGTATTATTTAATTTTGCCCATACAATAGGTGTTGAAATTATAGTATGTGATGTTAAATTTATATCTCTACCATACCAATCATATCCATTAAATATAAATACATTTGCATTTGTTTGTTCTTTTAATCTTCTAACAAAGTCTTTTAACATTATTTCAAAATTATCTCCATCTACTTCTTCTACTGGCATTTCTCCATCTTTATCTATAACTAAATCTCTAAAATATCTATGTACTTTTGCTAGATCACCATCACGAGTAGAACAATCAAACAAGATATTTACATCATCACCATAATCTTCATATAATGCAGTTAAACTATCTAATGTTAAATTATTAGTTTTGATTCTCTTTTGTATATGTTCTGGTACTTTCCATACATTTTTTGCTACATTGTTCCAATCATCATATAAAGCAACTGATGAATCTACTAAAACTGTTTTACTTTTAGCATTTGGAAAATAATTTGTAAATACATCATTTGCAAGAATTGATGCTCCCCATCCTCCAGCACTATATCCAGTAACCAATACAGTGTCTGGGTTTTCTATTCCAGCTTTTTCTAGTATTTCATCCATAGCAAATTTAAAATTTGTATAGCCATTATGATAAAGTATTTTTTCTTTACCATCTTTATCTGTATATTTATATTCTCCTGTACCTGCATGAAAATCTCCTGTTGCATAAGGAAACAAAATCATTGTCCAATCACTAAATGAACCACCATCTATTTCTGAAGCAAGTCCACCCATATTCATAGTTACATTTGCAAGATAATCTGGTTGTACTAATTTTGTATTATAAGTATCATATTTGGCAGTATCTTCATTAATACTGACTCCTCCACCTGCAAAATAAACCATTACTTTATTTTCTTTTCCTTTTTTGAATAAAGCATGATATTTACCACCTTCAGATGATTTCATTTCTTTTGTTTCTATTTTATACCATTTCCCAATTTTTGGATTTTCTTTTAATTTAGGATATTGTAGGACAAAACAATAAACAAATATGGCAATTATTATTAATATCAATAATATAATTCCAATAACTTTTAAGAACTTTTTCATATTTCCAACTCCTTGACTTGTTTCAAAAATAATGTTATATTTCTAACATATACATTATATTCTAAAAATATTAAAAAAACAATAATCAAAATGACTATTGTTAGAAAGGGTAGTGATTTATAACAATGGAATTACAAAGTGATATTTCCAAAAAGGACATAGCTGATGCCTTAATACTTTTAATGAAAAAGAAGGACTATAATAAAATTACAAATAAAGAAATTACTGATAAAGCAGGACTTTCACATATAACCATTTATCGGAATTTTAAAAATAAAGATGAAATTATAAAATATTATTTGGATGTGATAACAAACGAATTTATTAAAAACAAAAAAGTAAACTATAGCCCAGATAATTTTAAAGAATATCTTATTACTTTATTTACACATTTAAAGGAAAAAGAAGATATAGGGATTCTTTTATATAAGGCAAATTGCATACATTATATAAAAGATGAGTTTGATAAGATTTTTTTTAGTAAAGCAAAAAACAGAAAAGAACAATATAATTATTATTTTATCTCGGGTGGGTTATATAATATTTATTACAATTGGATTATAAGTGGTTGTAAAGAATTACCTAGTGAAATGGCAGATATGTTTATGGATTTCTACATATTAAAAGGAAATAACAAATAAAATTATTTCCTTTTACTTTTTTCTAAATTTTAGTATATAACCAATAATACCAAAGCATATAGCAACTACACCTAAAATATAATCTACTATTTTTGGTAATTCAAAAAACTGTAACACTCCTATTCCTATCAAAACTACAAACATTAAATTAAAGAAAATTTTATCTTTTTTCATAACATTACCTCCTCTACAAATTACTATTTGTCTATCAACTATAGTATATCATAAAAAAATAAATAAAATATTTATTTATCTTTTTTTATTTAATTTGAAAAGTTCAAGCTTTATTTATAAATTTTTAATATGTATTTGTAATTTATTAAATATTCCATTATTCTATTATATTCAATTGAACTAATGTGATAAATTTTTTTTGTGTATTCATCAAGTGGATTCATATATTTTTTTATAAAAGCCTTTATTTCACGTTTAGTTAACTCATGATACATATAATTTCCCTCCTTGGTGACGTATGGTAACATATTAAATAGTCAAAATATGTCAATTGCTGTCGAATATATAATATTTTTTATTTATTTATTTTCACTATCTACAGGAACATCAACTGCATATTTGCTGTCATCTAATTCGGTTTCAAAATATTGAATTTTGTGTATTTTGATAATTTTGACTTAATTTTTCGATTTTAGTTGTATAAATAACCTTTCACCATTAATAAATATTTCATCAATATTTTTGTATTTTTCCATATTTCATTACCTCACTTCTAATATGATTATCTAACATAAATACTACATATTTAAGTCTTGTCAAAGAAATTTACATTAAATTTATAGCCCCATCATTTCTCTTACAACTCTATCAGACATTTTTATTGTACCTACTAGAACTAACATATTAAATACTAATTCTCCAATATACTTCCATACTTGATTTATTGCTGCTGCTGAAGAATCAATTACAGGTGGAGTTGATGCAAATAAAGAAAAAATTATGCATGCCAAAACTATAATCGCACCCTCTAAACATACAGCTGTATAACTCTTTAAAAAACTTTTCCCAACATGACTCGTTGGCTCTCCTGCAAATGTTGATAAAGGAATTGGAGCAATTGCCGTATATAAGTATAATTTAAAAAAGCGACCATAAACAGTCATTATCATAATAAATGCTAATACTGTCACGACCAAACTTCCAATTAATGTTACTGCCCACAAAGGTATACTTTCAAAGAAGCCACATGATTCAATTGCATTAACTATACTTTCTGGTAGTACAGCTGTAGATGAACTAGATAAATTAGCTATAGACATTATCTTAGAAATTATACCTTGAGCTATTTTAAAAACTGATAACAATAAATCCAGTCCATATGTAACAAGTATTTTTCCTATTGCAAATCTTATAAATAGTTTTAATGCGTGTTCGGGTCTTTTTACCTCTGTTAATGAGCCACAAGTTTTCATAACACCAATTACAAAGAATAAAACTAGTAGTGCAAGTCCTACAGCTTGCATTCCTCCGTGAATTTTTTCTATGACATCCCATATTACTCCACCTTTAAATGATTCTGGTGTTTGAGTTATAAGATTCCATATTTCTGCTAGTTTAGTATTCCATGTTTCAAGAGCATTATTTAAATTTTGTACAACCCAATTATCACTCATATTGCCTTCCTATCCTCCTGTTATCATTGTTAAGATCTCTTTAGCAAACGTAATAACAATTCCACCAGCAAATGTTAAAAAGCCATTTGCTCTTTGAGATGGATCGTGGCTTTTAATTGATAATCCTATTTGAACAATAGAAAATGCCAAAATAATCATTCCGATTGCCCTTATTAAACCAAAGATAAAGTTAGATAAATTATTTACAACTTGTAACGGATCATCTGCTGCCAAAACAACAGTATTAATACTACAAACTGTTATTAGTAGAATTAAAAAAGAGATTATTTTAAATCTCTTCATACCTTTCTTTCCTAAAGCATTTTTAAATTTTATAATATTATTTTTCATCTTTTATTCCTTCTTTCATAAAATATTTTTCGATTTCATCTGATGATATAATTTCATAATCATCACTTATTATTGAATCATTATTTTCTGTTTCATTTATCAATGAGATATTATTAAAATCTAACTGAACAGATGCGATTGAATTTTTGTCTTCTCCATGAATATAAGGTAAAGCTTTTCCATCGACAGATAATTTGGCGTTTGGATGTTTAGATACATCATATTTTAAATCTATAATTGGTCTTTCTCCTCTTATGAATAAAATAGCATATTGATTATCTAAAAGTCTTACTTCATCGGGAGTCATGAGTTCTCTACCTGTTATTTGATAGTTCGTGGAATAATTTCCTGAATGTCCTGTACTTTTTCCGTAGGTGTTTGTATCAATTGTTTCTTTACCGAGTAATTCTGAGACATATTTATGTGTTGTTTGTTCATTACCGCCTAGATATAAAAACTCATCACAATTACCTACTATAGACTCCCATTGTTTTTCAAATAAAGCTTTAAGTTGAGCTAAATTTTGAAGAATAATTGATACAGAAACTTCCCTAGATCTCATTACAGATAAAATTTTATCAAAATCGTCGGGAAGACTAACATTTGCAAACTCATCCATAAGAAAATGTACATGAATTGGTAGTGAACCACCGTATTTATGATCAGCAATATAAAATAGTTGCTGAAATAATTGCGTATAAAGCATACTTACTAAAAAATTAAATGATGTATCATTATCTGGAATAATAGCAAATATTGCTGTTTTCTTTTCACCAATCGTATCTAATTCCAACTCATCTGTTTGAGTTAAACTAGCAAGAGATTCTAAATTAAACTTTTCTAATCTTGATGCTAATGTAATTTGAATTGATTTTAAAGTTTTAGCTGAGCCACTGCGATAATCTCTATAGTATTTAACAGCTATATGATTTGGATTTTCAACCTCTAATTGATTAAATAATAAATCTAAGGGACTGATATACATATCGTCATCTTCGCGTACTTCCCCAGCTCTAAGCATTTCCATAACCATTGAAAAATTTTGTTCATCCTCTGGCGCTTCATACCATAGATAAAATATTAATGCTAATAATAGCATTGATGCTGCAGTGTCCCAGAAAGGATCTTGTGAAGAACTTCCTTTGGGAGTTGTTGCTTTAAATAAATTAGTAACTAATTTTTGGATATCATTATCTGATTGAATATACACAAATGGGTTATAACAATGACTTTGATTCATATTTATTAGATCCAATACTTTTACAGTATAACCTTTATCTTCCAATAATTTCCCCTCGTCTCTTGCAATTTCTCCTTTGGGATCTAGAATAATTAATGAAGTATTGGCTTGCATGACATTTGGTTTAGCAAAAAATCTTGTTTTACCTGCTCCTGAACCACCTACAACTAATGTATTCAAATTTCTTCTATGTATTTTACCATTAAAACCAATACTGACATTTTGCGTTAATAATTTATTATAATCGCTATGTTTGATTTCATACTTATTATTTATTGATTTTACATCGCCCCATCTTGCAGATCCGTGTTCTTCTCTTCTACGATAATTTCTTTTTGTTGTAATGTATATAGATATTGCTAGAAAATAGATAAATAAAGAAATTATTATTACTTTTAAAGACTCTGAACACCACGTTAGTATAAAAGGATTTTCCATCCTTATTGGAAAATCCTTAATTATTGCCAATAATCCTCCATTAAAAGATGGAGCAATTAATAGAGCCAACCAAATAATGGGAATAATTCCTATTGTAAAAAGAAACCATTCTGATTTATTTTTTATCATCTTGCTTCTCTAAAACGATAGCTTCTTCTTTTTTCTGGAGCGTCAAGAGCCTTAAGTAAAACTTCATCTACAGCATCAGTATCTTTTTCTAAGTTAATCAATTTATTTCGTAAATCGTTTAAGGCATTTATCACTATCCCTAGTTCATATTTATCCAATTCTAATATTTTTATTGTTTCTTTCATTGTCTAGTTTTATCCTTTTTCTTTTTAGGTTGAATATGAAAAATTTGAGGATCGCTTTCTTTAGTATCTCTAATTTTTACTTCTTTTTTTAACTCTTCTAGCTTCTTTTTTATTGAAGTTTTTGTAGATTTTACTCTAGTACCCTGATCCAAATTCTTTTGCATTTTTGATGAAGGCTCTAACTGAGGGCTTTTTGCAGTTTTTGCCAAATGGGGGTTTAATGACTTTTCATCCTTTCTTATCTTTTTAGTGTTTTCTTCTTCAACAGTAATTTCTTCTTTAGTTTTATTTTTGTTATTTTTTGAAAGAACTTCCTTTGCCTTCTTCTTAGATTCTACTGCTCCTCTAATAGATGTCTCATCATAACTAGATAATTTAAATCTATCTACTATTCTATTAATTCTTGCTGCATCTTCTGCTTTCACAATAATATCAACCATTCCATCACTTGATTTATCCTTCTTATTTATTAATGCACTATAGAGAATTCCATAATCTTTAGCTTTTTCTGAAAATTTCTTCAAATCATCCTGCTTAATTGTGAATATTTTTAATTCTTTTCCAGATTTTAAAAGATTTAATAACTTCGTTTTACCGGAACTTTGACTTTTATTTTTCGAAATAGTGTATAGAAGGACTGCAATCTCTTTTGCACTTGCTCCAGCAATTTTAGCTGTAACTTCGAATCCTTCTAAACTTAGTCTAACAACTTGTTCTGCTGCATCACCTGATGTGTTCATTATTCACCACTTCCTTTTCAATAGTTTCAATATTATTTTTTATATTTTCTTTTCTATTTCTTATAGTTTCTAATAGTTTTATTTCTTTTTTTAATTCTCTAATAGTGTCATTAATTTCCGATATATTGCTTTTATCTTTAAGCCCTTCTTTTTTATTAATCAGTTTAAACAGTTCATTATTTTGATTATCATAATATGAATAAAACTGTTGATCAGTTTCAATATTATTTTTGACTAATAGTTTAGCTTGCTCACTTATTTCATCCATTTTAAAAATATCTTTTTTTAGTTCAGATGATATTCTATTCTTTTGAACATACTTTGGATATAAATTAAGTAGATGTAAATATTTAATATAGATTCTTAGTAAATTTTTATTTCCTGTAATCAATTTATTACTAAATAGATCTATAGATTTATCTTTATAATATATTCTACTAACAGGAATGTATAAGCCTTTTATTTGCTTTTTTATATTATCAATAGAATAATCTTCGCCATAATATCTTTCTATTCGGATATTTCTCTTATAATCTCTATCACGGATACTTATCTTTCCACTTCGCTCTATAACATCATAGTTCATATTATCCATAATTTTAATAAATTCGTTATATGTGTGTGCTTTTGATATTGCAATATCCAAGTTATATTTTGCTAATTTATAATAATTATTTCTCAGATTGTTTTGATTTTGAAAATTATTATAATTAAGTCCTTTTCGGGTTTCTTTTTCTTTTAAAACAGATAAGTTATGTTCTTCACATATCATATTAGATAGTCTTCTTAATTCTCCATATGTACTATGAGTGTCATAATACCTTTTACCATCTACAAAAGAAACAGAGTTAATTACGAAATGATTATGTATATGTTTTGTGTTTACGTGAGTTGCCACAATTACTTGAAATTTATCACCCCACATTTCATTTGCAAGCTCTAAACCTATTTTGTGGGCCTCTTCCGGAGTAACTTCACCTTCTTTAAAAGAATGATAAGCATGAAATCCTAAAATACCATTCTCTTTGTTAAATCTTTTTTTTATAAGATTCATTTCTAATAAAGCTGAATTGGAATTACAATTAATCCCATCAACATATAACTTAATTTCTTTACAATTATCGTCTAAATTTATATCTTGAGTTTTAGTCTTATCTATAACATACTTTATAACTCGATCTAACCTTTTTTCAACTTTCCATATTGCAACTGTTGCCATTTGACTTCTCCAATCAAAAAAAGACAAATTAATTGTCTTCATTACTTTTTAACATATTTAATTTTTTTAATAGTAAAATTGTTTCTTGTGCTGTCCTAAACATTAATTCTTTATCTTCGGTAATCTTTCTAAAATGATCATTTTTAATATACCTAATTAAGGCTTTAACATCACTAACACTAAGTTCAACTGCTTCGTGGTCTTCTAGTACTCTAATTACATTAGGATTTGATTCTTTTATTTTATTACAAATCTTATTATATTTTTTATATTCTTCACTCTGATATCTTTTAGGATTACTATTATATACTTCCCAAAAAATATAATCTACTCTGTCATAAAATGCCTGCTCAAATTCTTCAATAAATTTTTTATCTATATCCATGTTTAACACCTCGAATACATTATACTACGTAAAAACATAAATAAATAATGTGCAATTAATTCTTTTATACATTAAAGATATTTTTGCATAATATTAACTATCAAGTAGTTTAATTGTTCAAGATATTTGTTTAAATTAACTTCATTTATTCTACCACTTGCATTGGCTACATGAGCTATCTGATTTATATTTACTCCAACTTTTCTAATTTGATTAATTGCATCATAAAATTCTTTAGTTGGCATCTCTTTTATTATCACGGAATCTAACAGTGTTCTTATTACATCTGATTCTGTAAGACCTGACTTTAATGACAAATCTTTAAGTTTTCTTTGCTCATCGGCGTTAAATCTAAAATGCTTTTCTATTGTTCTTCTTCGCATACACTATTTTCACGAATACGATTAATTTGGAACATACACATTGTTGTAACACCAGATAAACCACCAATCATTAAGCCAAGTATAAAAAATAATAATTCGTTCATAATCTTTTCCTCTTTTCTAATATTTATTTTAGGGGATTGGGGTGTACCCCATACTTGAATTTGGGTACACAAATTCAGTACTTGCTATTACAAAGAAATAAAGAGAGCTTATTAATAAATAAACCCTCTATCTTTCATAGATTTCTTCTTTTTTTGATGTTATATGTTGATGATATTCATCTTTATATTTTTCCATATTACATTCTAGCGAATCTCTTATAATTGTATGGATATTGTCATCATACTTCATCCAATCATTATATAAGTCATCTAAAATATTATCTCTGTGCAGTAGATATTTGATTTCATCCAAACTAAAATTCCATTCCAATGGAATAAATAAATCTACAATTTCTGATTTAATTGTTATTTCATAAGAATCCCTGATAAGTTCTTTTTTATCTTTTAACATCAAAGCTTCTTTAAAAGAATCAAATTGACTTTGAATTTTTTTATGTAATAACTCACGATAATATTTCTCATTCTCTGTCATGATCTGGTTCTTTTCTAGATGCTAAAAAGGATACTTTTTCGACAACAACGTTCATTGAAAATTTTCTTTCACCATCTTTTTCATAGGAATCAGTTTGTAATCTGCCTTTTACACCAACCAGATCACCTTTTTTACAATATTCAGCTGTACTAGATGCTATGCCGTTCCATAATGTGCAATTAATAAAGTCTGTTTCATAAATACCTTCTTCATTCTTAAAATTGCGTTGAACCGCTAAAGTTACATTAGTAACCTTCTTTCCATTATCTAGTTCTTTAACTTCTGGTTCTCCAGTTAATCTACCAATTAGATATACCATATTATGCATTTCCTTCATCTCCATTTCTTTGCTTTTTTTCTATAAATTCATTTCTAATTGTAATAAGCTGTTCATAATAATCTGTTGATTCATATTGATCAATATTATTAAGAAGCAACAAAAAAACACATTCAACTTCATATGGGAATAGTCTTAACTCAGCTTTTTCTCCATCTTTAATAAACGTGTATTTCATTAATTTTTCTTTTAATTCATTATTATCGTCTTTTATGAGGCTTAATAATTTATTAAATTCATTTTTAGTTATTGTTACCCTAAAAGGTGGTAACTTTTTTTCATAAGACATACTTTTATCTCTCCATTTCTTTGTCTTCTTTAATTCTAGTTGTAATTTTTAAGTTATTTTTATAATTCATTAAAGCATCTTTTACTTTAGAATCCTCGAATGTTTCTCTTGCGATTCTCTCAGCTTCTTCACGTGATTCAGCTTGAACATCTATTAAAAATTCTCCATTACAATTAATTAAAACAGGATAATTGTTCATATTCACACCTCCTTTCGATTATATAAAAAGAGAACTACTTCATTAAGTAATTCTCCCTTTAACAATTTATTACCATCCAACTCTTAAATAAGCTTTCGAAGTTGTATTATGGTTTTCATTAACAGTACATTCTATATCATCCCCCAAGAATTCGCCGTTTCTTCCATTATTTCCAGCATATACTTCTAATTTATAACATCTATAATCACTTATAACTACAGTTGTTCCTTTTAATTCTACATAGTTATTAGACACTACTAAATCCCATGTGCCTACATCAGAAATACGTACACTATCTGTGTAATATTTACCCCATGGTCCATTTTTCCATTGGTTATAAGTATGTCCGTAATCTTCAGAACGATATGTATAAATTGTTACACCTGTAGCTTTTGCATTTATTTTATTCCAGTTTGCTGTGTAAGATTTGTTACCTACAGTTCCTTTATTAATGCTTACGTTTACTTGTGGAGTATTCCCATTAGAGCCAGTCCATCCGCTAAAAGTATAACCAGTCCTTGTTGGTTTAGGAAGAGTAAATGTATTCGTTTCAACATTATAAGATCCATTTTGAATTATGCTTCCACCGTTACTATTATAAGTTAGGCTATACGTAACTAAATTCCAAGTTGGATTAAATATTAAACCATTTGTTCCAACAATTTCTGTATTATCTTGATTAGATAGTGTGTATCCTGATTTACTATTTGCTACAACTCTTACCTTACTACTATACGTTACATTTTGATTCCAGTCAGTGACATCATTTGCGATTAAAACGTCGTCAATATAAACATCAAAGGTAAAACATTCTCTGCCTGTTGAGTGAGTAGTATTAGAAATAATTGGATTAACATCAACTTTATAAGAGTTAACTTGCCAATTAGCTATATAACTTTTATCTTCTGTTGTACCTTTTGGTATTGTCAAATTTATTTGTGGAGTATTCCCATTAGAGCCAGTCCATCCACTAAATGTATACCCTTCTTTTGTAGGATTTGGTAATGTAAAACTTTCTTTAACAGTATAAGAATTCTTTAAATTGTCAGCTGTTCCTCCATTTAAATTATAATCAATTTTATAATTATTAATTTGCCATAGTGCATGAATTAATTTATCATTTATTTTATTTACATCTATATTAGAATCTTTAGGATAGTTAACATCACCATTTGGTGAATCACTATACCCTTTAAATTCATATCCGTTTTTAATTGGATTTGGTAATTGCGTTTTATTATTTTCTACTTTTACTTCATCATTATTGTAAGTTCCACCATTACTATTAATTCTAAATGTATAGTTTTCTGTTTTAAAGACATTTATTGTTTGACTATGAGTATAATAGAAGGCAAAAGTTGTTCCAATCGAGCATAAACAAGCTATCCCAATAATAAATAGTTTAAGATGCCTTTTCATTTCTTTCACCAACCTTCTTTTTGTGTGTATCATACATATCGCCGCACAAGTCAATAAATATTACTCCTAAAGATATAAACAAGAGATACTTGTGGTTATAAATATAATCCGCATAATATCCTAAATAAGGAATACTCCAATTTGTTCCTTCTCCAATAACTTGAGAAGTATTAATAATATCAAAATCTTCACTATTATTTGCATCACCCTTTGTTATAAATCCATCTTGTTTAGCTTCTACTATTCTATGAGAAATAATATGTTCAGGTGTTTGATATACTAAAATCTCTCCTTTATTAAAGTCCTCAATTTCTTTTTCATGATAATAAAGTATACCTCCTACTTTTAAAATCGGTTCCATACTTCCAGAAACAACTACTAGAGGATGATAACCAAATACCTTTGGAACAAATATAAGCAAATAAACAATTATTAATAGATATATAATTTTAAAAATAAAGTTTTTCAACTTTTTTATCATAATTAAACTCCTCACTATTTTTATTTCCAAATTGAAGATGCTTGATCATATTGAACAGTATCAATTTTAATTGTTAACTTATAAGTTGCATTATCATATCCATTTCCACTAGATGTATAAGTGATAGTTTGACCATCTGCTGAAACTGTCTCAGTTAATGTAGATTCAATATCTTTATTAAAAGTCACACCGCTTATAAATGAAGTAGATGTTGCATTTGGTAATAATTCTGTTTTGTTATTTTTGCTACCATAATAAAAATATCCGTCATTATCCCTAGTCCATCCTGTATTAAAATTAATTATTGCTACAACCCTATCATTTGAATCTAATAAGGATAATTCTTTACCTTTTGCATTTGTCCATGTCTCGGTATAACTCGCTCTAACTGCCATACTTATATTTCCAGTATTTGTTACTTTAACAGTTTTAGGAGTTGTAGTTCCGGGTGTCCATTTCTTTGGAGATTCAAACTCTTCGATTATGGTATTTTGATAAATACCAGTTTTAAAAATGTTAGCTATTCTAGAGCTTGTAGTAAAATAAGCTAATGTACCTGCAATAATTGTAAATAAGCTAATGCTTAATACAACTAATAATCTTTTTTTGTTTTTCTTTTCTTCTTTATTATTTCCCTTCTTCATAATTATTTTTCCTTCCTTCTAAACCACTTAAAAAAGTGATAATAGATTTACTGTTTACTGCATTTTTTAAGCCTACAGCTATCTCTAAATCGCTTCTATTAAATGATTGTATTAATATTAATTCTTCTAATTTTAAATTAGATATTTTTTTGTCGTCATTATATCCAAGTGTCATTAATTTTTCTAACACTCTGATTCTATTTTTTCTTAATGTTTCATTCACTTTGACCACCTTCCACTTTTTGTAATTCAAATATAAATATATATTGTTTCTTTGTTTTTTGTTTACATGTTATTAATGTGAGTGTTGTTTTATCATTATTTCTTACAATATTTGCTTTACCCGTTTTATCTATTTCATAATAATTCATTAATTTATAAATAAAATTTTGACCATTGTAATTAATAATAGCTTCGTCATCTAATTTAAGTTTTTTTAAATCATTAAAAAAAGCTACTCTAGAATTTCCCGAATGAGCAGCTAATATTAAATTACTATTTTGGATGGTTGGCATTTCAGATTCTTTCAACATATACACATTTTTATTAACATTATTTTTTTTAGAATTTTTATCAAAAAAACCTCTTTTAAGATTTATTCTTGGAATTTCTAAGACAGCTAAGTATGAATTATCAATACTTTGCTTAATTATATTAGATTCTGTATCATTAGTATTGATTTCTATAACATCCGATATACTTTCTTGCGTAGAAATAAATGATTCTAACAATTCTATATCTTCTTTTTCTTGTATTTTGTTATTTATATTTTGAATACTAATAATAGCAATTCCTAAAAGCACTAAAATGATCGATAAAATTGATATAAATCTTTTATCTCTTTTTTCTTTTAACATAAATAGTTGCTCCTAGTCCTAAAATAATAAATGCTATACCAGTAGTATAAACATTTTGATCTTTATTTGATTCAGTTATTGGGACGTCAATTATTACTTTTTCATCTGACATTGTTGCTTTTACTATTTCTCCATCTTCTAAAATTTCAAAGTACATTTTTTCTGGATTAATAGAATATCCCTCAGGTGCATTTGACTCTATAATATAATATTTACCATATTCTAAATCAGATATTACTATCATGCCTTTTTCATCTGTTATACCTTCAAATATTAATTCATCATCATTATTAAAAATTTGAATTGTTGTATTAGGAAGAGGTTCGCCTGTAGAGATATCAATCTTAGTAAATTCCAATGTTCCTTTAAACTTTTCATTAGTCATATTTGCTTTTACTATTTCTCCATCTTCTAAGATTTCAAAATATACTTTTTTATCTGAAAGCTTATAGCCTATTGCTGCTTCTTTTTCTATAATATAGAATTTACCGATAAATAGATTGTCAATCTTTATCAATCCATTTTTATCAGTTATCCCTTCATATACTAATACGTCATCATCTGTATAAATCTCTAATTTTGTATTAGGAATAACTTTACCTGTTGTTAAATCGGTTTTAGAAAATTCTAGTAAACCTTTTTTCAAGTAATTTTTTAGTCCAATTTTATAATCTACTGTTGCTGTGTATTGATCAGCATATTTTAAATCAATTTCTTCTGCATTTTCATTTAAAACTAGATTTTCTTTTGTTTCTAATTCTTTAATGCAATACTTGCCAAGATATAAATTATCAAAAACTAAAAGACCATCTTCATTTGTCAAACCAGATTTAATCAATGTATCTTCATTATATTTTTTTACTCCAGTTCCATCATAAATATCTTCTAAAGCATAAAGTCCAAACTTAATTCCATTAATTTTTATAAATTCATATTCAAAACCATCATTAGTAAATTTAACTTTTTCTGCTTCTTTGTTAATTATAATTTTACCTTTCACTGGAGTGTTTGGAAATTTAGTTTCAAACATTACACCATATTCCTCATCTTCTGTTAATTTTGAATTTCCATTAATTGTGAATTCAATAGACTTTTCATTCCATAAGTAACCATCAATTGCTTGATCTACTTCTTCTAAATAATATGTACCACTATTTAAAGGATAAGGAGTAATTAAAATACCATTGTCATCAGTTTCAAATACTTCAATAGTTTGAGCTGTTGGATATGTAACCATTTGTTTAACATAATTTCCAGTTTTTGTATCCACAATTCTAAATTTTATATTGCTTCTCTTTATTACATTTCCTGTTTCACTATCTACTTTTGTTACTTTTAATCTTGCTGTAATTTCAGCATTTGATATAATCATTTTTATTTCATCTCCAGAAGTTTCAACTTTTAAAGTAAAATCCTTAATTTTTTCATAACCTTCAGTAGTAGTTAATTGTTTTACAGTATAAGATCCGTATGGTAAAGTAATTTGAACATTTCCTTGAGAATTCGTGGTTAACTCTTTTACTAATTCATTCTTATTATTATAAAAACCAAATTTTACATTTGGTTCAAAAGTCATAATACTTGTTTTAGAATCAGCATATACTTTAGTTATATCAAATTTCCTCTTTATTACATTTTCAAAAACTTGAATATCTGGGTGAAGATTTTCTGGTGTTACATCAAAATAATATTTGTTCTTATCCAATTCATATCCTTGAGAAGCTTTCTCCTCTTGTACGTAAAATCTTCCAATTGTAGGTAAATAATCACTTGTTGCGTTTCCATCTTTATCTGTTGTGAGAGTACCGACTTTGGTACCATCTTCTTTGTAAACTCCATAAATAGCACCTTCAAGTGTTGCTTCTCCTTGTGGTTTTTGTTCGTATGTTTCAGAATCTGTTTTCTCTATTGTCACGTCTCCACCATAAACAGGAATATCATAATTTATATTGATTGGATCAATATTTCCTTTATGTAAAGCATTTTGATAATCAACTGCATAATAAACTTTAGTTGGTTCTGAATATCTATTTCCTAGTTTTTGTAATGAAAATGAGATTTTACCAACCTCAGTTGCTTTAATTGTTATGGAATTATTAGATTTAGTTACTAAACCACCTTTAACATTAGCCAAAGAATAGTTTTCTAATACATTTTTAGAATCTGTTATTGTTACTGTTTGATTAACGACCATTTCTTTAGGCATATTAGAGAAATTTGGTTTAACTAAATGATTATTGACTAAATCCATTATTTCATCCATTTCTTTTTTTAATATAGAATCATTTCTTTCACCTTTTAATGTATCTGTAAAATAACTATCTATATTTGGAGACACAACCTTCCATAATAGCATTTGTGTTGCCACATACCATTTATCATCTCGATGATCATGCGTTGCATCCTTGTATTCCCATCCATAATAAGCAATTTTTGATATTAGCTTCCAGTCGTCCAACTCAAGATTTAAAACTTGATGAACATCTTCGCTTGTAACTTCATAAGTTCCTTCTTCACTTATATGTGCAAATGGTTGAATACAATAAACTCGTTCACCATCTGATGTTCTTATAATTTCTTGAACTCGATCCCATAGTCTATGAGAACCATCTACATGCATATAGTAGTAAGGGCCTGAAATATATCCATCAGATTTGATACTTCCTTTATATTCTTCTGCATTAACATTAGTAATTGTAAATAATGCTCCTATTAATGCAATCATTGAGAGCATTACATATTTAAATCTTTTCATCATTTTCCTCCACTAAAAAAGGACCTTTATAGTCCACTTTATTAATTTAATTTTTCTGTATAAAACATTTCACCTAAATACTTACCTGATAAGCTGAATACAGAATCGCAATTAAAAGATTCCTCTTTAATACGATATGGTTCATAAGTATCTCCATATTGTAAGCATGCTTCCCTCGTATTTTTTTCAGAACCATATTTTTCAACTGAGAAATCTACAGTTTCCCATTTATAAACTGGTTTATTTTTATAATCATCTTCTGTCATTCCTAACTTATCCCATATATTTTCTTTAGTTGTCTCAACTTTTGTTGTTGTTTGTTTTTCCTTAGTTTTATTATTTTCTTTATTTTTGGTTGTTGTCGTTGTTATACTTTGGGTATTTTTGGTTGTATTTTCCGATTTATTCTTATAATCATCTTTATCCTTCAAAGTATCTATTACTTTATTTGATTTTGATTCATCATTAACTATTGTAATATTACTTTCTTTGGTATTTTCAATGTAATTTGTTTTAGATATAGGTTTATCAGTATCTCTTGATAAATTAATTATTAATACTACCCCTCCACTAAACACAACAAAAATTAATAAAACTACTAATATCATTCTTTTCATATATTCACTTCCTCAACTTTCTCTTATCTTTCAATTTCTTTACTTCGTATATATTTTGAATAATATTCACAAGCTTTTAAGACAAAATCTTCTCTTTTTTCTTCAGGCAAGTTTTTTGGTAACACTTTTATTAGCTTATCATTTGATATTTTAAACTTTTCAATTTGATTAGGTTTAATAACATCCATTAACTTATTAATAGCATTTTCGTCTAGTTTATTTATTTGACTAAGCCTTTTTAATTCTAGTGCTTGATTCATATTCGGGGTAGATAAATTTTGATCTATATAATCGTAAACCAACTTTTGTTCATTTTCCTTCAAATATGATAATTCAACTGCTGGACCTAAAGCTATTTGTGGTGTCATATCAAGTACTTTATTATCTACTAAATCTAATAAATCCTTAATTAAGTATGACAACCTAATATACCTTTGAATTTGCCTTGCACTGTCTTCTGATTCTTTCGACAATAAATAATCACTTCTTACTGTGCCAACTTGGCACACTTCTGTGTCTAGTTGGTTCACACTGTCTCCACGTTGATGTTTTAAAGCTTCATATTTCATTTTATATGCAAATGCTTTTTCAGATGGTAACAACTTTTCACGTTGTAAATTACTATCTACCATATAAATTGTTGCCTCATCATCTGATAAATCCTTTATCACACATGGAACTTCATTTATTCCGAGTAATTTGCAAGCAAACTTTCGCCGGTGTCCAGAAATTAATTCATAGTGATCTCCCTTAGGACGTACAAGTAATGGTGACAAGATTCCATTTGTTTCAATACTGCTTTTTAGTTGTTTTAATTCATCATTATTCAATACTTTGAATGGATGGTTATTAAAATCATCTATTAGTCTAATATCAATGACTTCGATTTTTTCTTTAGATTGTTCTTCCCTTTCTTCTTGACTGGAAAAAAAATCATCTAGAATAATCGGTTTTGGAATTTCTTGTCTTTTCTTTTCGTTCATTATCTAATACCTCCTTTGCCAAATCAATATAGCTTTGTGCTACTTTACTATTCTTATCAAATGAGATTATACTTTCACCTTCGCGTGATGATTCAGTTGTTTTTACTGCTCTAGGAATTTTTGTCTTATAAATTTTAAATGTTTTTCCATAATTTTCACTCAATTCACTGATGATTTCTTTTGTGTTTCTAGTACGTTCATCTACCATAGAAAAAACTATTCCATCAACCTTCAAATCGTGATTTATATGTTTTTTAACATTTAATATTGATTGCATTAAATGATTCATCCCTTTAGCTGCAAAGAATTCTGGCTGTATAGGTATTAATACCTTATCTGCACAAG
>CAYWFZ010000035.1:19273-20728 GCA_964458035.1 uncultured Muribaculaceae bacterium
CCTTTAGCTGCAAAGAATTCTGGCTGTATAGGTATTAATACCTTATCTGCACAAGATAAGACATTAATATTAATCATTCCAAGACTAGGCATGCAATCAAATAAAATATAATCATAATTGTCTTTAATTTCAAGGATGCAATTTTTTAAAACGTACTCTCGACTTAGAGCACTCATTAAATTAACTTCCATAGATGCTAATTCTAAATTAGATGGTATTAAATCAACATTTTCTGGGTGTTTAAGAATGGCTTCATTTATATTAACTTTTTCATTTTGCATATAACGCATCATAAGAGTTGATAAAGTTATTGGAATATTATCAGTATCATGAATTCCCATATATGTTGTTAAATCTCCTTGTGGATCAGCATCTATTAATAAGACTTTCTTTTTTTGTTTAGCTAGTGCTACTCCTAGATTGAATGTTGTAGTAGTTTTTCCAACTCCACCTTTTTGATTAGCAACGGCTATGATTTCACACTTCGGCATCATTTCACCTCCTTTCAATGTCATATTCTTTAAAGAAATTCTCACAGTATTCATCAGAATAAAGTTCTGGTTGCGGATTTTTAAATCTTGAATAGTTAGATTCAAAAGAAGTTTTAAAGTAGAAATATTTACTTCCTATATCTTTGCCAGATTCATCTTTAAAATTACGTGCTTTTACTCTAGGAGCGATATAATGTATTGCTTTATATAACTCTCTATATGAAATTCCTTCTGATAAACAAGATTTAAAAAATTCGTCAAAACAATATGAATCCGAACTACCTTTTGATATATACTCCAAATTTATTAATTCCCAAGTTAAAGAACTGTATTTTTCGTGGGATATATCACTATTATCTATTCCATCTTTTAGTTCATTAATATTTAGTTCATTAGTATTTAGTAATATATGGTCGGTATGAACACTTTCACCATCCACATGTTCATTGTGTACATATGGTAAATTATCTATTTTAAGCTCCATATCAAAGGGAGTTTCATATATAAAGTAATTCCATTCGTAATGTCCATTTTCGTCCCTAGAACGTACTCTTTTTAAGTAGTGGAGGGATTCTAACTTTTTCATATTAGTTCTAACATTTCTTTCTCCGACATTTAAATCAAATTCAATATTTTTAAAAGAGAAATTCCAATTATCAGGTTTTCGTAACATATATAACAAATATCCTTTACCCTCTGGATCTAATCTTTTATCGTCAATAAAGAAATTATCTACTGTAGTAAATTTATTGATTTTTGTTTTTCTCATTATTGCCATAACTATTACCTCCATCAAAAAAAAGATGCTTAGCATCTCTTTATTCAATTACAAAATAAGCACTAAATCTTACAACTTGATGTACATAATTTAGTCTTACTTTCGGATTTGTATTAAAAGATTTCCTGTGAAATTCCCTATAAACTCTATACTTTTGCCTTTTTGTCATTTGGGTGTAATAAGTCC
>CAYWFZ010000036.1:0-20316 GCA_964458035.1 uncultured Muribaculaceae bacterium
CTAAAATTTAATGCTATTGCTTACATTTATAACACTGCTAAGATGTAAAAACTCTTTAGCTGTTGGATATGTAAATAACTCATTTTCCCCTTCTTTTATAATTTTAAAGAAACCTATTTTTGCATCGTCTCTTATTACAATTTGAAATAGATTGTTATTATATTTTATTTTTCTTGCCTTCTTATAAATGTGTTTCATAATAACTCCTAAAAACTTTTGCACACTATAATAGCAAAAAATATATAAAATGTAAACCTTACTCATTTTTTACTTTAACTAACTTGCCTACTGTTCCTTCTTTTTTTCTTACGCCTCTTATATCTAAGACTTCATGCTCAGTGCTCCCAAATAGTTCATCAATTAGTGCTGAATCATCAAGCCCAAAGTAACTAACTAAATATCCATTTTCAGCTAAATAACTTTTATACATTTCAATATCGCTTGTGCTTATTAAATTCATTTTATCTCTAGTAATCTTACCCAAATTAATCTCTTTATAATAGTTATTTAAACCATCAATGAAGTTGATGTCAGTATCCTTACATCTTATGCCTATTTTGTCAAAATAGAGACTATTGGATAAAAGAGTTTTTCTTATATATTTTGAATCTGGTAAATTGATATTTTGATTCAGTGCCTTACTTTCAAGACGGATTAGTTCAGTAAAAAAGACATATAATTCAATTGGTATCCCCTTTAAAGATTTAAGATTTTTTCTAGTTAGACCATTTTTAAATATATCAATGTAGACTTCGCGATTAGAATGTGTAAGAAGGTATTTTTTTAATTCATATAGTTTCTTTAATAATTCACTTTTATTTAGTACATCTATACTTTTTACGTGATTAAAAATATAGGCAAATACATAATCAAGATTATCTGTAGTAACTAAAACTTTATCGCTTACAAGTTCTGGTTTTTTTAATATGTATGGGATAATATACTTTATGTTACTGTTAGTATCTTCTTTTATATACTCATCATTTCTAAAAACATTTTTTGCTTTTTCACTTTCTTCTGTAATTTTTTTTCTTTGAGACTCTTGCACTTTTAAATCATATTCAATCAAAAATGGAGATAAAAGTTTTATCAATTTATTTTTTTCTTTTCCATTCATCAATTCTCTTTTATTATGATAACAAAAAAAGCACCAAAATGGTACCTTATTATTTATCCATAGCTGAAAATAAATTAATCATGAATTTATCTTTATCAGCATTTGCTTTAGAAATCATTACACCTTTATATGTAGTAAGCTCAGCAACATGACCTTCTAACAATATATCTGTTGGCATAATTGTCTCTAACATAACTATATTTTGCTTTTTATATACAATATATCTTAATTTAACTTCACCATGCACTTGAGTGAAAAGATGATCACTTGGTAACTTTAATTCGTATGTTTCAGTGTTATTCTTTTTATCACTGCTCATAAGTTCACCTAAGAATTCACCATTTCTTAAGGATGGATAATACTCGAAGTTTAACTTTTTGAATGCAAGCATATTATATTTTTTTAATGCACGTTCAAGCTTCTTGTATTCATTTTCGTTGATATAATCAAGAATGTACCCTTTCATTTCGATTCCCCCTCATTCCTTAATTCGAGCCTATTATACCATTTTGCGTACTTTTTGTCAATTTTGGTCATAAGTAGGCTTAGTCTTTGTGCTAGTTATTCTAACATGTGGGATTTTAAATTGTCAATACTATTCTTCACTTTCTACTGAAGAACCATCTTTTCCTATTAATACTTCACGAGGTTTAGATCCATTAGCTGGTCCAATGACTCCTCTTTCCTCTAATAAATCTACTATTCTAGCAGCTCGATTGTAACCTAGTCTAAATCTTCTTTGTAATAAAGATGCTGAAACTTTTCTTGTTTCAATTGCAAAATCAACTATTTCATTATATAGAGGATCATCAGCGTCTGTATCCCTTTCTCCACCGACATTAGATGTTGAGATAGAGTCTCCACTAGCTTGAGTAATTGATTCATCGTAAGATGCAGCTTGTTCTTTTGAAACATATGCGATTACTCTTTCGATTTCCTCATCACTTATAAAGTTACCTTGAATACGTAGTGGCGTATTTTCACCCATTGGTTTATAAAGCATATCACCTTTACCTAATAGTTTCTCTGCACCACCCATATCAAGAATAGTTCTTGAATCTATTTGACTGGCAACAGCAAATGCAATACGTGATGGAATATTAGACTTAACTACACCTGTAATAACATCTGTTGATGGTCTTTGAGTCGCAACAATTAAATGTATTCCAGCAGCACGAGCCATTTGAGTAATACGCATGATGGAATCTTCCACTTCTTTTGATGCAACAAGCATAAGGTCTGCCAACTCATCAATTATTACAACTATATAACTCATTAGTTGAATTGTGTTATCCTCTGGATTCTTTTTCTTTAAAGCAGCCATCTTTTCATTATAGCCACTGATGTTTTTTACTTTTTCATCAGCAAATATATCATATCTTTTTTCCATTTCTTTAACGATATTTTGTAACGCGATACTAGCTTTTTTAGGATCACATACAACAGGACATAAAAGATGTGGTATACCATTATAGTTTGATAACTCAACCTTTTTAGGGTCAACTAATAATAGTTTTACTTCATCAGGTCTCTTATTTATTAAAATACTATTAATAAATGAATTTATACAAACAGATTTACCAGATCCAGTAGAACCAGCAACTAATAAGTGTGGTGTTTTAGAAAGATCTGCAACGCAGTTATTACCGTTGATATCTTTTCCTAAAGATACAGGTATTTTCATTCCTGACATATCTCTTTGTTTTGATTCAAGTACTTCTCTAACTTGAACGCTTAATGTTACTTTGTTAGGTATCTCGACACCTACAGTGGTTTTCCCTGGAATAGGTGCTTCAATACGAACATCTTTTGCAGCTAGTGCTAAAGCGATCTCTTTTGAAAGACTAGTTATTTTACTAACTTTTGTACCATTTTTTATAGCAACTTCAAATTGAGTAACTGTAGGTCCCTCATGGTAATCTACTACCTTACCTGTTATTTGAAAATCGGCTAGTACATTTTGTAGTGCTATACTAGTAGACTTGATAAAGTCATCACTGTTTTGTTTTTTATTTTTCTTGATTGGATCCAATACTTCATCAAGTTTTGGTAAGCGGTAATTGGAATTAATCGTAATAAGAGGTACCTCTTGAACAGGAGATGATGGTACTGGAGGAATATTAACTTCTTCCTCTTCCTTAACTTGATTCTTAATATCTTGTACAGATTTAATAAGAATTGTATCATCATCAGTTTCTTCATCTTGATCATATATTTTAGATTTGTTTTCTTCTTTTTCTTTGTGTTCTTTATGTTCTGGTCTTTCGCGATTTTTCCACATCTCAGCTATTTTATCAATAGCATCAGCAAATGAAATATTAAATAACATAATAAGCGCAAAAATACTTATTACAACTAAAATAATATAAGTTCCTAATTTATCAAGCAAACTTACCATACACCAAGAACAAATTAAACCAATTATTCCACCACCAGTTTGACTAAGACCAATGTAATTATTACCAATTACATTTAAATAAACTTCAGTAGATGAATTTATTGATGCACCTAAACTTACTCCAGGATTAACATGATTCATATGTGCAAATGATAAAATAACGATAAAAGCCAAATATAAACCAATGAGTCTTGAATTAAAAAAATTAGGTAGTTTTCTTTTAAACAGCATATATGTTCCTAAAATTAAAACTAACACGATTAAAGCATTATAAAATGATCCAAAAAGAAATATTGCAAACTCTTTTATAATATTTCCAACAGGGCCAAATACACCAAGTCCAATTACCCCAACTAAAATTAATATTAGACCAACTATTTCAACAGAAAACTTAAAACTTGACGAACTGCTTTGTTTTTTTCTTTTTCGTTTAGCCATAATATCACCCTAATTTCATTATACATTAAATAGTAATTTTAATAAATTGTAATTGTAAATTTAGATGTAAAATAACACGTTTTTTAACGTGTTATTTATAGTTTTCGGCAATTCTTACAATTCTGCTTGGATGATTTCTTATAGTAAGTGAAACATGTCTATGTTCAGTTATTTCAGCCGTACTAAGCATTAATTTAGACATTCTTACAATTTCTTTAAATTGATATATTTCCGCTTTATTATCTTGAAAATCGTAGCTATTTAATTCACTATCTATAGCGTTAATTATAAGTGATAAATAATAATTTATTATTGGTTTATAATTACGAACATATTTATCTTTGTTGAGTAATATTTTCCTTATATCCCAGTAAAGATCACTTTCTTTTTGATAAACGTCCATATTACTTTCAATTCTATTCCAAATAAACGTAATTCTTGGAATTTGAAGTTTTGTAACAAAATCATCCATTGAGCTTATTTCTTTTTCTAGGGGTATTATATCTTCACATTCAATTCCCCAGTCTTTGCCTAGTCTTATTAAAAGTTGTTTTGATAAATAGAATAGATTTATATCCATTTCTTCATAATTATTTAAGAATAGTTCTTTTAGTTTTATAATTAGTTCACATATATTATCAATCTCTTCATTTGAAACTAGAAAATATAGGAGATTTAGATATTCTTTCATTTTACCACCCTGAATTTCTTAATTTAATTATAGCTTATAAACAAGAAAAAAGAAAGAATAATAATTCTTTCTAAGAACTTTATTAAGTGTCCTTTTAATTATTTAGAGTTCTCTTTTTCCCTTCTTTATGTTTTTTCATTCTTTCATAGATATCTATAGTCTCTTCTACCTTATTTAAGTAGAAGCCATAGAATGGAGATGATGTTCTATCAGTCTTGATATCTTCTGCTAAACCAAATTTAGATATTAATGTATCAACATAATTTACTATATCTACTAGTTCTTCAAAGTTTTCCTTTCCTACTTCATCAAATAGAATATTTAAATCTTCTTCCATAAAAGATTCAATCATAATATCAAAATAATCACGATAGAATGGATATAGCATATTTTTTAATATTGAATGGGTATTTTTGTCAATTGGCGCTCTTATAAAACTTTTATCTTCTAATAAGAAAACTTTGAATTCATCATGTAACACATGAAGTACATCTATTGCAAGCATGTCTGTTAGAGTTTCATTAAATCTTTCATATAGACGGAAATTATCCCTATTATATGGATTTTTCCTGTCGTCGTTAGAAGAAAGATGATCGAATCCAGATATTTCACCAATACATCTTAAAAAATGTTCAAATAAGTGAATAAACTCATGTATCAATATATAATCTAAAGTCCCACCATCATATTCTCTTATTGTGTAATATAAAAGGATGTATTTTTCATCATTGCATGTTGCATTTGACACAACAACTGGAGATGAAATAAGAGCTTCAGCGAATGCATCAGCTGTTTCTTCTGAAAATCTTTCTTCTTGCATTCTTTTTATAAAGTAATAATCTTCTTTGATTAATTCTTTTTCTGACTTCTTTATTAGTTCTTCTTTTAGTTTTTCTAATTTTTTCCTTAGTTTGACTGATGGAATAAGTATCCTTGCTTCTTTGCTAGACATTATTACATTATAAACACCTTCAATAGCTCCAGAAAAAGATGATACAGGAGCATCTAAATAGCCAATATCTTCAAAGAACTTAAGCCTTTTTTCCATGATATATTTTTTTTCAAATTCCTTACCATTCTCCGCAAGAATATTATCATATTTTCCTCTAAATATAGCGAATCCAAAATATTCATCTATATCACCTAAAATAGAAGATGCTGATTCATTGTCTTTGTGTGTTTCTTGATATAATTTTAACCATTCTTCATCACAGTTTTCTTTTATGTATTGATATACAGCATCACGATTTCTTTCTTGGATAAATTTAAGAGTACTCTGTCTTTCCGTTACATATTCTAAAAGTGGATTTAAAGTTTTTTTATATTCTTGGTATTCTTTTTTCTTACTTTCGATAATCGGTAGCCATTTGTTAATGCTCTCAATTAGTCTTTTATATACGTCACTTCTTTTAAATTCGTCATAATTTTTTTGAGTAACAACCTCCTGCCCTTGAAATAAGTAATCATTAATAAAATACATTTGTGCAACTTTTCTTATATCTGTATCGAATGCTTCATCAGTTGTGAATGCCATTATTCCAAATTTATGAATATTAAAATCCATTCCATTTTTAGCACCTAAAAATATAGTAATTAAATTTTCAAATTCTTCATAATAGTCACTGTCATAGTGAATACCTTGAAACTTAGAAGCGTCTACTCCAATAGAGGAAAAGAAATCAAGCATTAAGTTATCTCTTTTGCAATTTAGTAAGTATTCTCTATAGTTCTTTATTCCTCTAAAGTTAGTATATGGAATGAACATTGAACGGTCCAATCTTTCATTGATAATATCTAGGTACTTATTACCAACTACTTTTGCAAAAGCGCTTCTAATAATTAGAATATAATTTTTTATATTAATATCTAGTATATCATCCATAAGAATTACACCCCACAATGTGATTTATTATATAGCAAACAAAAGATTTTAACAAGAAAAAAGAAGTTATTAATTAAAATCAAAATTACAACAAAATAAAAAAAATACATGTGTGAATAATTTATAAGTTTAGATTGACAATTCAAATTAATTAATGATATATTATTAGCACATAAGTAATTATGTTATGCAATTTTTTTGCATATAATATAAAAAAGCAGGTGAAGCCAGCCTTAAATGGCAACTAAAAAAGTGAGTGATGCCAGCTCTATAAGTGGCAACTAATAAAGTAAGTGATGCCAGCTTTATAAATGGCAACTAAAAATGAAGTTAGAGAGCACACTCTAACTTTTTATTTTTCTAGGGGGACATTATGAAAAAATTAAAATTAGTTAAAATAGATTATAATTACTGTGATTATCTACGTACTTTTGACGCTAGAGTTATCTACAATGCTGGGCAAAAAGAATTGCGACCTTTTATAGGCGTATTGTTTAATATAAACGATCTTGAATATTTTGCTCCTCTTTCTAGTCCCAAGTCAAAACACTCAAAAATAAAAAATACTTTAGATATATTTAGGATTGATGGAGGTAAAATGGGTGTAATCAATTACAATAACATGATTCCGGTAATTAAAACCAATTATGAAGTATTTGATTTAAATAAGAAAGCCGAATCTCTAGAGGAAGAAAAAAGGTTGGTACTAATGCGTAAGCAAATGCGATTTATTACTGCAAACCAAAAAGAAATATTGAGTAATTCATTTTTATTATATAAATTGTATAAACAAAACAACTTACCAGAACGAGTAAAAAGCAGGTGTTGCAATTTTCCTTTGTTGGAAGAAAAATGTATTGAGTATAATAAATTATAAATGTAGAATTTAATTAACAAGAAAAAAAGAAGTTTAACTTCTGTTACAATTTTCTTTTTGGACTATATAAATCTATATCATTTTTTATAGCTAAACCAGCAAACTGCATGCATATATCTTCAGGAGTCGTTAATCCATAAAGATTTAATATTACATTTTCTGAAAATTCACAAGTATGTTTTACATAGAGTTCTTCGAAATAAAAACTTCTTTTGCTTTCTCTTTTCTCTATTTCCTCTTCTGAACTTCCACGTTTTATTAATGATTCTCTCCAATCTTCAAGATATGTTTCTTCTATTCCCCTATAAATAAATATTGGTACAACTAAGTCATCAAAGTCCATGCACATTCTCAGGTACGAATCATAATTGGGAAATATAATAATTGGGCTTTTCCCTCTTTTTAAAGTATCAAACAAATCATCAGCAGATACGCCATAAAAATTACCCTCTTCAACACCCTCATAGTTATAAGTCAACTTTTTTATGTCGCTTACAGAAGTATTAAAAATTGTTGAAATTGAAGACTGTTCTTCGCCTAAACGTGGACTTCTATTTGTATATCTTTTAACAACTTCTATTCCATCGTATTTTTGTATTTGTGATAGAACAAAGTCTTTTCCACTACCAGTATCAGCTACAAGTATTATTATTTTATTCATATTTTTTCCTCTTAATAATTATTATATAGAAAAAAAAGAAAACCTACAAGGTTCTCTTTTTACTATCAGTAACATCTTTCATCTTTGTATCAATAATTTGTGATGGATTTATTTTAGTATATTCTATTTCATATAAATTTTTTCTTAACATATCTTTATCAAATGGTTTTAAAGAAATTATATGATACATAACATCAAGTGAAGGACGTTCAGATAAGGAATTTAAAACAAACTCATTAAACTCTTCATTAGTTGCATTAACAATAGCAACATGCATGCCTTCTTTTGTTTTTATGAAGAAGGCCGTTTCGTCGATCTTATAAACATTTGACAAGTTATATTCTCCAGGTAAAGTATAGAATGATTTGTCTGTATCTATTACTTTTATTTGTTTATCTTCTTTACCTATATTAGCCATCTTATCGATTACTTCTTTAGTTACAGCGAAGTCATTATTCTTTAGTTCTTTTTTTGTAAATGCCCCAACATCAACTTTTTCATGATTTATTTCAACATCTAAGCATATTACGTAATATTCCAACATTCTGTCTATTATACTTTGTATATTTTTCATGTTAAGTTTCTCGTTTATTAAAGTTTCATCAAAAGGGTGTATTGGAACTAGATTAGCAATGAATTCTGGGTTTCTCTTTATTTTTTTAAGTGTATGTTTAAATCTAAGAAAAAAATATACCATGTTAATTCCTGGAATAAGTTGTAAGATATAATCTACGATATTTATATTATATTCTTTTATTGCTATATCTTTAAAATATGTAAGATTTATTTTATAACCTGATTTTATAGTTTCTTTAGCAAAAGTATCTAGTGATCTAATTGTTATCCAAAGTTCTGATACAGTAGTCAAAATAAATAGTAAAATATATGAAATTATTGTCATAAAAAACTCCCCTTTTTCTAGCCACATATACTAACACATCAAAATAAAAAAGGCAAGCATGCCTTTTTATTATTTATTTGACTGGTTCGATTTTTTCTTTTCCGCCCATATATGGTCTTAGAACTTCTGGAATATTTACTGAACCATCTTCATTATAATTATTTTCAAGTAATGCAATTAGTGCACGAGTAGATGCAAGAACTGTGTTATTAAGGGTATGTAGGTAATAATTTCCTTTATCACTTTTAACACGTATTCCAAGTCTTCTTGCTTGAGCATCAGTTAAGTTAGAACAAGATCCTACTTCAAAGAATTTTTGTTGTCTTGGGCTCCATGCTTCAATATCACATGATTTATATTTTAAATCAGCTAAGTCACCCGTACAGCATTCTAATTGTCTTACTGGGATATCTAGACTTCTAAATAATTCGACAGTAAACTGCCACATTTTCTCATACCACTCTTCACTATCCTCTGGTTCACATAAAACAATCATTTCTTGTTTTTCAAATTGATGAACACGGTAAATACCTCTTTCCTCAATTCCATGTGCTCCAACTTCTTTTCTAAAACAAGGAGAATATGAAGTCATTGTTATTGGAAGTTCTTCTTTCTTTAATATTTGGTCTTTAAACTTGCCAATCATTGAGTGTTCTGATGTACCAATTAAGAATAAATCTTCTCCTTCAATTTTATACATCATTGCATCCATTTCAGCAAATGACATAACACCAGTAACAACATCACTTCTTATCATGAATGGAGGAATACAATAAGTAAATCCTTTTTCAATCATAAAGTCTCTAGCATATGAAAGCATAGCGCTTGAAAGTCTTGCGGCGTCTCCCATTAGATAATAAAAACCATTTCCACTAGTTCTTCCTGATGCATCTTTATCTAGTGCGTTAAATCTTGCTAGTATATCTGCATGATAAGGTATTTCATAATCTGGAACATTCGCTTCTCCAAAACGTTTTAACTCAACATTTTCAGAGTCATCTTTACCTACTGGAACTGTGTCAGCTACAATATTAGGTATCTTCATCATTTTTTCTTTGATGATAACGCTTAGTTCTTCTTCTCTTTTTGTCAAAGAATCTATTTCGTCTCCCATTTTAGAAACAGTTTCTTTAATCTTATTAGCTTCATCAATTTTTTTATCGCGCATTAAAGCCCCAATTTCTCCACTTAGCTTATTCTTTTCAGCACGTGATGTGTCCATCTTTAGTTTTACATCACGATACTCCTTATCAAGATTATAGATTTCTTCTACTAAAGGAATCTTTTCATCTTGAAATTTCTTTTTAATGTTTTCAATAACACGCTCTTTGTTTTCTCTTATCAAATTAATATCTATCATATTTTCCACCCTTTCACTTTAAAATTTGATAAAAAAAAGAATGGTACATAAGGAGTGCAATTGCACGGTACCATCCTTTAATTAACTTACTTAATTTAACGAGTTTCCCCGGTTGCTATTAACAACACTAGTAGGTAGATTCATGAGTAATTCTTAGTCATTTCCACCAACCATGACTTCTCTTTGTAAGAATAAAGTTCATTACTAGTCCTACATCATCGCTTTACAAGATAATTTTATAATATTAATACTTCTTTGTCAATTCTAAATGCTTATTTATGATTCCTAGTACTGCATCAGATACTGTTTCATCTCTTTCTTCTCTTGTATAGTTATTTGTTTCTTTCTTTGGTGTTTTTACTACATACTCATTATCATTTAAAGTTTTAGCATATTCAATTAAATCACTGATTATTTCACATTTGGTTTTATCATCAAGTGTTACTTCAGTAAATAAACTATCAACGAAATTTTTAGCATCAAGATAAGTGATTGCCCAATCATACTCTTTTTTAGTAAATGATGGCGTTACTTGGTATGCTGATTTTTTATTGGGACTACAATAATAATTTTTAACTTTTTCCATTTCAGAATTTATTTTCTCTTCACTTAATCCTTCTAAAGCTAAATTATCTTTTATATCTTTTTCATCAGATTCATCATTTTCATACTTTTTCTTTACTAATTCAGCTGAGTAAGCATCAGAGTAGCGATCAAGAAGTTCATCATAAAACTTTACTACACATCCAAGCATAAAGATATCTATTATAATCGGAATAAAGTTTATGTATGGAAGGAAATCAAATATATATCCTTTTACTTTCTTGAATAAACTCTCATCATTTCTGAAAATCTTTCCTCTTTTCTTTAAACCTTTTTTATAAACTATTGGTAATCCAAAGCTTACTGCTGTGTGTAAAATAAGTGCAATTATTGTTGATACTATATAGAATGTTGGCATTATAATCTTCCTTTCTGTTTCCTTATTATACTTTAAGAATTAAAAAAATCAACTATAAAGTTGACTTCTTAGAAACTTTAAATCCGCCCCAAAGTGCATCATATTTAAATATTACATTGCATACTTTACCATCTTCAATTGTTACATCAACACTGTGTTCTCTTCTGCACCAAATATTATATTTTACTGTATGAACTCCATTGGATAAATTTAAAACGTGCTCATCATTGGCAGCTAAGTCAAATTCAATATCATCAATTGTAATATGCAATTTAACTGCAAATCCCATTACTTTGCCTGGACGAGATATTTTTAAGTTAAAATTCTCTCCTACTTTTGTACCACATGATGGACATGTAGTTTCATTACTTTCTATCTTTGTTCCACAATTACTACAAAACATATATACTCACCTTTCTTTTATTTATTATATACTAGATTTTTTTATTTGACAATAAGCTTTTATTAGTTATAATATTAGGAAAAAAAGGGAGTGAACTATTGTGAGTGAACTAGAAGAATTACGAGAAAAACTAATTAAGCTCGATAGTTTTGTTCAAGAAAATAAGAATACAGAAAGACGTTTACCAATTCATAATATGGATGATTTAAAAATCTATTACAACCATGTTAGAGATATTCTTATAGATGAACTTAAATTTGAAGGCAATATAAACATTCCAAAAATGATTGTTTCTAATAAAACGAATGTTGATGCAAGAACCACTCTGATAGTAGACTCTTCTTTAAGAGAACAACATGCCTTAATAGATATGTTTAATAAAGACTTAGGTGATGGTTATTTCAATGGAAGTATATTACAGGATGGTATATTCTTTCCTGCTTCTAAATCAAAGGATTTGAAAACAATTCCAGATTATCTTTATTTAAATCCAAAAATAGGTAGACCCTTTTACAATATGATGCATATGAGGTTCATATTTGATAAAAACGCTTTAATGGTAAATGAAAGTTTAGAACAAACTATAAGAAATAATTTAAAGAAACATTTATTTAGAACTAATGAGTTATCTCCTACTGAATATGGTTTAATAAGAGAATACTTTTTAGAAACAGCACCATTTGTTTTAAATTGTTTATTACTTAAATTTAAAGATGAATATATTAATGCTAAAAGAGAAAATTTACCTGTTGTTTTAACTTCAGCAATGGTAAATACAGGAACTAGTTCAGAGGTTGTACTTGTACTAGAAACACTTTATAATGAGCTTTTAAAACAAGATATTTTTAAAGATACAATATTTGGGGAGGCTACTACTTCTACTTCTTTAGGTCAAGCTAAACTTTTTAATCCCGTTCTAATGGATCCTGTAACTGAGTCAGCTCCACTTAAACAATATAATTTAAGACTATTCATTAATACACATATACTTGAAGAAAAATCAGAAAAACGTTTATGTTATAATAATGCTAGGTGATGCTATGAACGAAGAAAACTTAGTTAATTATTATAATAAATTTAATGAAGATAAGAGATTAAAAACCAGACATGGAAAAGTCGAATTTATAACAACTATGAAATACATCCATGAAGTTTTAAATAATTATGATAATCCAAATATTTTAGATATTGGAGCTGGATGTGGTGCTTACTCTATTCCCTTAAGTGATGAGGGGTATGATGTTACAGCAGTTGAACTTGTAAAACATAATTTAAGAGTTATAGAAAAGAATTCAAAAACAGTTAAAGTTATACAAGGTAATGCCTTAAACTTAAAAATGATTCCCGATAATAGTTATGACATAATACTTTTATTTGGTCCGATGTATCACCTTATAAGTGAGGAAGAAAAAGTTAACGCTTTAAAAGAAGCCAAACGTGTATTAAAAGATAATGGCATAATAATGGTTCAATATATTATGAATGAATATGCTGTTATAAGGCATGGGTTTAAGGAAAAAGAAATTCTTAATTCATTAGAAAAGTTAGATGATGAATTTCATATAGTAAGTGAGAAAACAGACCTTTATTCCTATGTAAGAATGGAAGATATTAATAAGCTTAATGAAAAATCTGGCTTAAAAAGAATAAAAATTGTCTCTCCTGATACAGTTGCAAACTATTTTAGAGAATACATTAATAAGCTTAATGAAAAAGAATTTGAGCAATTCATAAAGTATCATTTAACAATATGTGAGAGAAGTGATATTTTGGGATTGTGTACACATGTTTTAGACATATTAAAACGAGATTAAATAATCTCGTTTTTATTTTAAATTCTTTTATATACTATTGCATCACTTTCTATTGTTGATGGTGCTAATAAATTAACTTTATCTGGTGAAACTCTTTCTTCGATAAATGACGCGAACTCTTTTTCTAGATAATCTTTTAATATTCCAGGATACTTTTTGATTTCATCTAAAATATCTGGTGTTACAATTAATCTTTTTATAGCATTCATATACTCTTCTGCATCGTGAAGAATCGAATTTTTATTTCTTAATTCTTCATGTATTTTACTTCTTTCATCTCTTAAGATATCACAGCTAACAAATTCAGTACAACCATAATTCTCAATTGATTTTCTTACATCACGATTTGTTATATAGCTATTTTTTAAATCATATACACACGCGATAGATAAAAGTGTTACTGCAATACTTAAAAAATAAAGCATTGTCTCAGGTCTTTCAGCAGTAAAATAATAAGAAACTAGTGTAGCTAGTACAGCAAATATTGCTTCTTTTCCGTCAGTTATTAGTTGATCATAAGTGGTATCATATAATTTTACTTGATTTATTAATTGTCTATATACTTCATCAATATAAGCCAGTTCAACTGAGTCGCGTTTTAATTCTGCATACTTTTCTTTACTAATTTCTAATTCCTCTAATAAATACTCTAACATAGTTATCACCTTAGGTGTTATTTTAGCATACTAATATTTATTTAACAATATTATTTTGGTATTCCTGAATGGCTTTTTTTATTCCAACGTATGGTAGTGTTACGCATGTACGTCTGTTCCCTTGTTTGTATGTTTCATCAAACACGATAGCTTCGCAAAAGTCTGTATCTTCATACTCTTCTTCGTTAAGCATTGCTTCGAAATTTTTTATATATTTTAATACTTCATCAATAGATTTACCAATCATGTTTTTTATCATGATAGAAGTTGATGCAGTAGATATAGCACAAGCTTCACCATCGAACTTGATGTCTTTAATGAATCCATCTTCAAACTTAATATATAGATCTATATTATCTATACAAGACTCATTGTTGGAATTTACTTTAATATACCCATCACTACCAGTTCCACGATTAAAGGGATGAGAATAATTATCTAAAATAATTTCTCTTTTCATATTACTGTCCATTATATCATCTCTCTTATAATTCTATTCTTATCACTTAAAAGTTCAACAAGTTTATCTATTTCGTTTTCTGTATTGTAAAAATAAAAACTAACTCTTATAGTATTCTTTACACCAATAGCATTTTTTAGTATTTTAGCACAATGGTTGCCAGCACGTACACATATATTATATTTATTTAAATAGTAAGCAACATCTTGTGCAAATACACCATCGACATTAAATGCAACTATTCCACTATCACATTCTTCATTGACAATATTTATATGAGGAATACTCTTAAGTTTATTTATTAAATATTTTTTTAGTTTTATTTCATGAAGTTTAATATTATCTATACCAATATTATTTAAATAATCTATTGCAGCGCCTAGTCCGATAACACCAGCAATGTTTGGGGTTCCAGCTTCTAATCTTGTTGGTAGTTCTTTTAGATATATTTCATCAACATTATCAAAAGACTCATTCATTCCTCCACCGAGATTAATAGGTTCTAATTCTTCTAAAAGTTCTTTTTTACCATAAAGAACTCCTACTCCAGTTGGTCCACACATTTTATGAGCAGAAAAAGCCAAGAAGTCACAGTCAAGATCTAATACATCAGTTTTGGTGTGTGGAACACTTTGAGCCCCATCGACAACAACAAATATATTGTGTTCATGAGCAAATTTAGTGATTTCCTTTATTGGTCTTTCATCTCCGACAACATTCGTAATTTGAGCAAGTGAGATTACTTTAGTATTTGGTGTAATAGAAGAAATGACATTATTCATCGTTACGTGTAAATTACTATCAAGCTCAATATACTTTATAATAGCACCCTTTTTCTTGGCAAGTTTAAACCATGGCAAGACATTACTTGCATGCTCTGATAAAGTTAAAAGTATTTCATCTCCAGGTTCAATTAGTTTTTCAAAAAAACCATTGGTAATCATATTTAAAGATTCTGTTGCGCCAGATGTAAATATAATTTCTTCTCTTTTTGCATTAATAAATTTAGCAACTTTTTTTCTTGTTTCTTCATAAAGATTATCGACTTTATAAGATATTTCATAGTCTCCCCTATGGGCATTAGCAGATATCTCCGTATAATAATAATTTATAGAATCAATTACAGACTTAGGCTTAAAAGTTGTTGCTCCATTATCAAAATAAATTAAATCACTTTTTAACATTGGAAAATCTTCTCTATTCATAAGTTACACCTCCTATTCCTTTATAACATAATCTAAAAACTCATTTGATATTGATTTTAAATAGCCGTATACATAACTATCTTCAATTAAAGATATAGCGTGCTTTTTATCTATGCCCTTGCTAAAAAGATAGAATAATTCATCTTCTCTAACATTAGATATTGCTGTGTTGTGATTAGCTAAGACATCTAAAGCACTTATGTGTAGTTTAGGTGCTACAAAACACTTACCTTTAATTGTTAAAACTTTTATATTTTCATTTAGTTCATTATCTTTAGTTTTCTTACTAACTATTCCGTCAATATCTAGTGAAACTTGACCATTACTTACACCACTGATATATACATCATTAGTATTTTTATTTCCAGTTATATTAGCTCGATACTTAAAATTATAATCCCCATCTATTTTAAATGTATGAACTAATGTAACATTACTATTACTTTCTTGGTTAATATTTATACTAGATGAGCTACTTTTACTTGCAAATATAAAAATATTTAATGTTGAATTACTCTTTACTGTAATATCTAATTTATAATCTAATATATCTTTTATAAATAGTGTAGCATAACCATCTACTTCTATCTTATCATAGTCTCCTTTATAATATAATTTATCCCCATCCATTAATATTTTATTCATGATTTTCTATTTCCCCTACATCATACGCACCAAAACCATTTTTTTCTATTTGTTCTGCTAGACTATAATCACCAGATTCAACAATTGTTCCAGATTTTAAAATATGTACATGATTTGGTTTAATATACTTTAAGATGGAAGTATGATGTGTAATAATAAGCATAGATATATCTTCATTCATATACTCTTTTAATGATATAGCTAATTCTTTTAAGGAATCAACATCTAGGCCACTGTCTAGTTCATCTAAAATAATAAATTTAGGTTCAAGCATATAAAGGTGCAATAGTTCATTTTTCTTTTTTTCGCCACCAGACATTCCAACGTTAACACCTCTATGAATGAATGATGCTGGTATATTAAGACGTTTACATATTTCTGTAACTTTCTTATTAAATTCAAAGAAGTTTGAGTGTTCACCTGTTCGACATTCTAATGCTGTACGCAACATATCGGCATTGGTTACACCTTCTATTTCAATCGGGTTTTGACTAACTAAATAAATACCTTTTCTGCTTCTTTCTATTGTATTAAGTTTAAGTAAATCAGCACCATCATATTCAATAGAGCCACTCTCTACTTTATAGTTAGGATCTCCCATAATAACTTTACAAATGGTACTCTTACCAATACCGTTTGGTCCCATTAAAGCAACTATTTCACCACTATCAACTTCCATTGAGAAATTTTTTAATATTACTTTATCATTTATACTAACAGTTAAATTATTAATCTTAAGCATATTATCAGCTCCATTACATATCAATTATAATTTACTTAAGGGTAAATTGCAATAAAGCAGAATATATTAATAAGGAATATTTGCACGAAAAAAGGAACTATATGTCCCTTTTAAGCTACTTTAATTGTAACATTTTCATCTGTCCATTCCGATGGTCTATCTTTACCAGTCAGATCAAGTATCCACTTTTGCGCTAATTCGTCTTTTACCTTTACAATTGCTTGTGTAGGCATTGAATAAAACACCTTATCATACGTTTCAATGGTATTAAAGCTAACATTAGATAGGTCTAAATATATTAGAGAGTTGCAATTGTGAAACATACCGTAGTAGTATTCTCTCCCAATTGAACGTAGGCTCGATGTATAAAAACTACTTAAATCTAGTTTTTGTATTTTTGAACAATTAGCAAACATTCCTATCATATTCTCTACTTTACTTGTATTAAAATTGCTTACGTCTAGGACTATTAACTCTTTACAGTTGTAAAACATGGATTCCATATTTGTTACGTTGTCTGTTTTGAAGTTACTTACGTTTAAATTCGCTAAATTAGCGCAACTGCTAAACATGGCCTTCATATTCGTTACTTGACTTGTATCAAAACTACTTACATCTAAACTTGTTAGGTTAGTACACTCGCTAAACATGGACATCATATTCGTTACTTTACTTGTATCAAACCCACTTACATCTAAACTTGTTAGGTTAGTACACTCCATAAACATAGAGTACATGTCTGTTGTGTTTTTTGTATCAAAACCACTTACATTTAGATTTGTTAGATTGGCACAACCATTAAACATAGAATACATATCTGTTACATTACTTGTGTCAAAGCCACTTATATCTAAACTTGTTAGTTTGGTGCAATCCAAAAACATGCATCTCATATCTGTTACTTTACTTGTATCGAAATTACTTAAATTTAATTCTGCTAGGCTACTACATCCAGAAAACATAGAACCCATATCTGTTACATTACTTGTATCAAAACTACTTACATTTAATGTTGTGAGGTTTTTGCATTCATCAAACATAAAAGTCATGTCTATCGCTTCACTTGTATCCATGTATTGCAATTTTTTTATTTCTTTTAAATTATTAAAGTAGGCAAATATGTTTGAACTATTTTTATTTGCTATTACTCCCGTATCTCCTTGAATATATAATGTATAGGCTGTTGTATCAGTTAAATCCTTTCTGTTTGCATCTTTATTTGTTGTTAATTCTTCTTTATTTGCTACAAGATATGCCATTACACTTTTATCTTGTTTTTCAGACACATCAAATGTTAATTCGTCTGTTGTTTCTTTGGGTATTAATTTATCCTCAAATTCTATTTTTGTTATATTACTTCTATATGCCCACATTCCTGTTGGATTTGAATATCCATTTGTTGCCTTCATCATTACTCCACTTCGACTAAATGGAGGTACGTACTCATCCCCTAAATCAACTCTTTCCTTTGCTGCTGCAGTGAATGTAAATTTTATTGGTACTTCTATTGGTGAATCAACTACTTTAAGCATTGATACTGTTAATGTTCCCGTTTTTGTTTCACCTGCTGGGACATCCATTTGATGGGGTGTATATTCAAGTGTGATTAATTCTGTTGTTCCAGCTGTACATGTTAGTGTTATATCTGCATCATAGTTTCTTGAAGTGTTAGTTATTTCATATGTTAGTATTGCTTTATCATCTAAAGTTTTAAGTTCATTTGAGACAAAGTTTATATGTTTCTTATCTTCTGATATAAAATCATTTCTCTTTCTTCCATCTAGTCTTGCACTTGTAAAGATTATATTAAAGTCATCTTTATTTTCTCCAACTGCTAATATTCCATTTAATACTAAGGTGGTTGATACTGTTGCAAAACCTATTGCTAGAAATAGTATTAACATAATTATTACTGATTTTCTTTTTGACATAACATACTCACCTTTCATATATTTATACATCTCGTTTTAATACGGACTTTCCTATATTAATCATAACATTTTTTACATGCGTTTGATTATTACTTTTCTTCAGAATTAATTTTTTTGTACACTTTTATGTCAAATTAAAAAGTGACCCTTAAGGCCACCAATTAAATCATAGCATATTATAGAAAGTTGAAAGGTAGAACCCCTTGTAGATAAGAGCATTTTATGATTGTATATATTTTTGTTTTTATGCTATAATTTAATTAGTGAGAAGCAGATTATCTCTCAGGTATGATGCTTACCACATTGTGGGTCATCTTTATTCAGAAGAATAAAGATGTTTTTTATTACTTAAATAAGATAAGTAACAAAATAGTAATTGCTAAAACTAAGTTGATTAAATCTTTTACATTGATGTGAATCACTATGTCACCTTCTCTACTTCTAGTTAAGAAACCAAACCCCCTGAATTATTAACCCGAGATATTGAGAGGTGATAAACATCTTTTCTGCTCTCACGGTTTGCTATAGTATCATGTAAATAAAGAAAAATATGTCGAAGATTGGTGGAGTGTAAAATAATTTAAGATAATAAAAAAAAGGAACTTGCGTTCCTTTTTTTATATATTATCTCTATCTCTTAAGAATGGCGGTATATCATACTCATCATCTATTACACTGATTGGTTTTCGAGTGTTTTCCATTGAATCACCATAATCAGGTGAGTAAGTATCTCCAGAATCATCACTTGAATCTTCAAATCCCGTAGCAATTACTGTAACGATTACTTCTTCATTTAATGATTCATTGATAACTGCACCAAAGATGATATTTATATCTGTATTAGCACTAGCTCTAACAACTTCTGCAGCTTCTTCAGCTTCAATTAATGTTAAGCTATTTCCACCAGTTACATTGATAATAGCATCTGTTGCACCAACAATACTTGTTTCAAGTAAAGGACTTGATACAGCAGCTTTAGCAGCTTCGATAGCTCTGTTTTCTCCAGTTCCTAAACCAATACCAATTAAAGCATCACCTCTATTAGCCATAACAGCTTTAACATCGGCGAAATCTAGATTTATTAAACCAGATACAGCGATAAGATCGGAAATTGATTGAACACCTCTATGTAAGACATTATCAACTTCTCTAAATGCTGCCATCATTGGAGTAT
>CAYWFZ010000037.1:0-17952 GCA_964458035.1 uncultured Muribaculaceae bacterium
GGATCTAAACCTAATACTTTAACGCTTCCCTTATCAGGATATAAAATACTAGTCATCATCTTAATAGTTGTACTTTTACCTGCTCCATTCGGACCAATAAATGCGATTAGTTCTCCTTTTTCTACTTCAAAACTTATATTCTTAACAGCATTAACTGTTTTATACTTTGGTTTTATAATTGATTTTAAACTACCTTTTAAACCCTTAGATTTTATCTTAACTTTAAAAGTCTTAGATAACTTATTAACTTCAATTACTTTCATATAAACATCACTCCTTTTCTACTATCGCATTCATTATAACAAATTTAAGTAATAATAAAAAGCACGCAAATCAACATTAACTATAATGTGACTCCGTGCTTAAAAACTCGTGTAGGATAGTTATTCCCTATGTAGCTCATAATAATATTTATACATACTCACTTTCATTACTTAAAATACTAATCTTATTCGTAGTTAAATATGCAAAAAGCCACGAATAAAATATTCGTGACTCCAATTATTTAATAATTGTGTAGGGTCTTCCCCCGAGATAGCTCACACTTATGCTTATATCTCCTCACTTATCACAACATTATATACTATTTTTTTTATTTGTCAAATTTTAACTAAAAGACTATTTTTGCAAAGCTTGGTAATACTTATTATTTTTCATCAAGTCAGCATGTTTACCTCTACCAACTATTTTACCATGGTCAACTACTATAATATCATCAGCCATTTTCATAAGCGCTGGTTTATGAGTAATCATAAGTATTGTGTGATCTCTTTTTAAATCATCTAGAATTTGCATTACTTGCTTACTTGTATTCATATCTAAACTAGATGTAACTTCATCGAATAATAATACTTCTGATTTTGATAAAAGAGTTCTAGCTAACGCGATTAACTGTTTTTGTCCACCCGAAATATTTTCAGCATCTCTTACTAGTTTAGTATTATATCCATCTTTTAAACTCATTATGTAGTCATGTATATGAGCTCGCTTACATGCTTCTATTTGATTCTCACGATTTGAATCAACTAAACTTAAATTCTCTCTTATACTCATATCAAATATAAAAGGTTTTTGAGTAACTATTGAAACATTACTTGAATAAACTTCCTTTGTATAGTTATAAATAGATTCATCATCTAATAAAATACTTCCTTCATTTGTTTTATATAGTCTTAAGAGCAATCTAAATATTGTTGATTTACCAGAACCACTTTTACCAACTATAGCAGTAAATGAATTAGGTTTAATTTTAAAAGAAACATTTTTCATTACAGTAGTTTTCTCATAAATAAAAGAAACATTTTTAAATTCTATTTTACCTTTAATAAAGTCATTATCATTGTTACCAAAACTAAGCATATTCTTATTTTTATAATTTAAAATATTATAGACTCTATCAATCCTGATTGAATTACTAGATAACTCATTTAAGCACGTATAGAACTTTTCATATTCAGTTTCAATATTTTCATAATAGCCAATTACAAGAACTAAAATAGAAACTTCATACTGACCATTTAATATTAAAAATATTAATAAACCATATACAAATAGTTTTCCAATCCCTAAAATATTTGGTACTAAAACAGCAATACTATTGTCATAATGTCTTTTTCTAAAATAATTTTTCTTTCTAACTTCTTTATACTTTTTTAAATATAATTCCAAGTCATCTGACATATTAAATGATTTAATCTCTTTACTGCCATCTAATACCTGTCCCATTAGACCTGATACATTATCTTGTTCCCTTCTTTGATTAGTTAAATAATAATCTCTCATTTTAGTATTATAACCTAATACAAAAATAGTAATAATTGATAAAACAAACGCGATTAATCCTATAAAAAAGTTAACACTAAAAAGTATAATAATAGCGATAAACATACCAATAAGTTCAGTTAACGCATCAAAAGTCTCATCAGCAATCTGCTGTACATGTCCAACATCATTAAATGCTGTATTAATAATATACGATGTTGAAATATTCTTTGAGAAATTTTCATCATAACTGGTAACTTTATTCATTATCAATTCTTGAAGCTTATTATGAACAAACGCTGCATTATTACTGTAAGATACATAGTTATAATGGTGACATAACACATAAAGAGAGGAAGATGCCAAAAAGAAAAACGTACATACTAGTGACATTCTAAGATCAAGTGCAGTTACATACTTGACTATTAAGGATGCCATAAATGGAATAACTAAAAGAGTAACACTACGCAAAAAAGCCGAGAAAAATAAATGAAATAATAATTTTTTATTATTAGCACCTAAACTAAAATATTTTTTTACTAATAAATAATATCTCTTAATCATTATCAAACACCCCTATCTTACTTGGAGATTTTCTAGATTGTAACATTTGATAAATCTCATTATTCTTAATTAATTCTTTATGAGTTCCAACTGCATTAATTTTTCCATTATCTAATACAACTATTCTATCAGCAACCTTCATTAAATCAGGTTTTTTAGTTACCATAATGATAGTGTGATTATCTTTCAAATTATCAATTAACTCTGGAACTAATTTAGCAGTATCAGGATCAAGAGAAGTTGTAATATCATCTAAAAGTAAAATCTCAGATTTAGTAAGAATTGTTCTTGCAATGGAAATCATCTGCTTTTGACCACCCGAAATATTACTTCCATTTTCTCTTAAGATTGTATTATATCCATTAGGTAACGATTCAATAAAATCATGTATTCCCGCCTTCTTGCAAGCATCAATTTGGTTTTGTATATTTGTATCAACAAAGTTTAAATTCTTTCTAATACTCATATTAAATATAAATGGTTTTTGCGTAACAACAGACAAAATACTAGAGTAGCTTTTCTTAGAGAAATCAAATATATCTATATTGTCTAATTTTATCTTACCCATTGTTGGTTCATAAAGTCTCAAAAGTAAATTAAGCATCATACTTTTTCCACTTCCTGTCTCACCTACAATTGCAACTACTTCATTATGATCAATTCGCAAATTAATATTATGTAAGACTTCCTTTTTATTTAATGTAAGTGTAACATTTTTAAATTCAATTGCTCCATAAATATCTTTAGTATCAAGTTCACCATATTTTAAATCCTCTGAATCATAATTTAAAATATCATTTACACGACAGACAGCTGTATTAGTTTCTCTTATAGTAGAAGATGAAGATATTAACCAATTAATATATGTAACTAAATATTCATGATAAGAAATAACAAGCACTAGTACACTGACATCAGTTCTTTTTGTAAATACTAAATATATTAATATCAAATAAAGAACAAATCTAAATACATATGTAACTGTTTTAACATCATTATCTCTAATGGCGTAATATTGTCTTTTTTTACCATAATAGATAGAAAACTTATCCTGAATCTTATATAATTTTTTCTTTAACTTATCAAGCATATTAAATGTTTTTATCTCTTGAAGACCAGATATCATTTGTGTAAGTAAATTAGTATAATGATCTTCCTGAACTTTTACTTTATTATGATAATAATTAACACTCCTGTCAGCACTATTACGTATCATTAAATATATTAATGCAAAGAAAACAAAAACAAAAGAAATATATATATTAATAAATGCAACAATAATAAGTAAAACAACTATTTGTATAATACCCACAAAGAATTCAGCAATCTGATCACACATATCTCCTATTTCAATAATATCCGTATTAATGGAGTTCATTAATCTTCCTTTACTTATAACTCTCGTAAAATTATCATCTACGCTTACTAGCTTCTTTAATACTTTAGTAGTCATTTTATCATAACAATAATTCATATTAAATCCATATATAAAATAGTTTAGGTAAAGTGATAGATTATATAAAATATATATTAAAACAAATAAACCAAATGATATATAAGTCGCATCCACATTCATTTGAGTAAGATTCTTAATAATAAGAGATGCAAAGAAAGGAAGTAAAAGAGAAAATCCCTTATAAAGAACTGTGGATAGAAAATTAACAAAAACGTATTTAAATTTAAGTTCAGCCAAAACCAAATAATCTTTAATAAATTTATAATACTCCTTTAACATATTATCTACTCCAAACTACCTTAATAATTATAACAAAAATATTTTACATAAAAAATACCTTTTCACATAAAAAAAGCAACATTATTGTTGCTCTTTATAAAATTGGTAATATTTTAAAATCTTTGGATTTCCTCTTAAACTCTTTAAAGCCTTATTACGTAATTGATATGCGCGTGCAGTGCTAATTCTATGAATGTTAGCTATAACTTCGACATCTTGCTTAATAAATCCATTAAGTCCAAAGAATCTATTCAATAAGTCTTTTTTTCTATCATCTAATTCAGAATTCTCAAAAACATCTTTAATGAACTGTGAAAATATTATATTATCAACCGATCTATCAGAAAAATCCCCTTCGCTAACTAAATTCATATTAATTCTAAATTCTTGTAAGCCTGCCTCAATTAACAAGTACTTGAATTTATCAATCTTAGTTTTAGAAATTAGAATATCACCATTTTCATCTTTAATAGCAGAAACTATATTTTGAAACAATTCATATGTTTGCTTAGTAAAGTCAGAATCAGAAAATCCTAACTCATTCATTCTAGACCAAAGAATTGGATAATAGTTATCTTCATCCATATCATAATATCTTGCAATTAGTCTACAAAAGTCTTTAAAACTAATCTCACCAAACTGACTCTCGTAATTAATAAATTCATAAAGTACCCCAACAAAATTATCTGCGGTAAAAATTGTTAAATCTATTGGGCCAAAGTCTGTTTCATTTAAAATAGGTGCAAGCTTAGCACAAAATGTTGGATTTAATATTTTTGAAAAAGCATCTACTTCTAACAACTCACCATCATAAATGGCTTTAATCCATAGCTCATTACAGGTATTTATTATATCATCAGTATTATATCCTGCATTACGAATATTGTTTAATTTATTAGATTTAACGAAATTAACTATAACATACAAAGTACCTTGAATTACTTCATTTAATAAATTTTTCTTTTCTAATTCATTACTTGTATGCATTGCCTCAAGATATTTTTCTTTTGCTTCTTCAATACTTAATCTAGGAAATACTTTTATTTGTTCTTCCCACTCCGTTATTATATTTCTCTTCTTATCCTTCTTACCCATAATAAATCCCCTTCTTTATGGGTACATATTATATACTAATAACTGTTTTTTAGCAAATAAAAAACTCAAATAAATGAGTTTTATATTGAGTCAAAATAATCTTTTAAGGCATGCCCCGTAAGAGTATTCATTTTAGCTATTTCTTTTGGTGTTCCAGTTCCAACTACTTCTCCACCATATTTTCCAGCATTAGGACCAATATCAATTACATAATCACTTGATGCAATAACATCTAAATTATGTTCAACTATTAAAAGTGTACTACCTTGATTTACAAGTTCCTTCATAACTCCTAAAAGTCTTTTAACATCTTCAAAATGTAACCCTTTTGTAGGTTCATCAAATATAATAAATGAACCTTCTTGCTTAGTTTTAGCAATTTCATTAGCTAGCTTTAATCTTTGAGATTCACCACCAGATAGTGTTGAAGTTGGTTGACCTAATTTAACATAAGAAAGACCAACATCAGCCATGGCTTTAAGTTTATTTAAAATAGTCTTTTCATCATTAAACACTTCTATTGCTTCATCAACACTTAAATTTAAAATATCATAGATATTTAAGTTCTTATAAGTAACACTCAAGACGTCTTCCTTAAAACGTTTACCATGGCAAGCATCACACTCGACATCCATTGAAGGTAAGAAACCCATATTAACTTCAATTACACCTTCACCCTTACATTCTTCACATCTTCCACCTGCGACATTAAAACTAAAATCTGTTTCTTTTAATTTTTTTAGTTTAGCTGTTTCCGTCTTAGCTAACATTTTTCTTACAGAGTCATATATACCTAAAAATGTAAGTGGACAAGATCTAGAAGATGCTCCAATAGATGATTGATCACATAATATTATATTTTTTATCTTTTCTCTTCCAACTATATTATCAAGCATATAATTCTTATTGCTTACTATACTTTGATAGAATGCTTCAAATACTAAAGAAGTTTTACCTGAACCAGATACTCCAGTTACACATACTAAGGCATTAGTAGGAATTGTAACACTTACTCCCTTTAAATTATGTGCCCTTACTCCTTCTAGTTTTATAAAATCACCCATATTAAATTGTTCAGATGTATTTATAATACTAGCACACTTTTCACCTTTCAGATAAGCTCCACTAATTGAATTTTTATTATTAACAATCTCATCAAGTGTACCTTCAGCGATTATATTTCCACCCATTTCTCCAGCACCTGGACCAACTTCAAAAATATAATCAGATTCTTTAATAATTGCAGCTGTATGTTCTACTAAGACAACTGTATTTTTATTTCCAACATCATTAAGTTTCTTAATAGCAGTTAGTACTTTTGATACATCACTTGCATGAAGACCACTTGTTGGTTCATCAAGTACATAAACTACACCAGATATTTCACTAGATATTTGTGCAACTATTTTTAATCTCTGTGCTTCTCCTCCTGAAAGTGTATTAGCTTTTCTTGCTAAAGTAAGGTATCCTACACCAAGATCAATAGACTGACATAAACACTTCATAAATTTATCTTTAAATTGCGTCCATACTTCATCGCGATAATCATGGAATTCATAATTACTCAAAAAGTCATATAAGTCTTCCAAAGGTAAATTCATAAAATAATCTATATTATGTCCATCTATAAGAACATCTAAGGCATCTTTATTGTATCCTGTTCCTAAACAATCTTCGCATTTAGTTTTAACCATAAACTTTTCTAGATTTTCTCTGACATCTATACTCTTTGTTGTGCGATAAGTTTTTAAAGAGTCACTTATAATTCCGGGATATTCCATTTTTATTTGCTTTGTTTTCTTTTGACCATAAAGCAAAGCAACCTTAAGTTCATTAGTGTACTCTTTTATTGGGGTAGTTGCATCACTTCCAAATTGCCTTAAGAATGAATCTAGAAATTTATATTTCGTAGTACCAACAGCTGCACCACCAAGTTTTAGCCCACCTTCGCTTAATGATTTCTCTTGATCTGGCCAAATCAATGTCTCATCAAATTCAAGTATTTCACCAGTTCCTTCACAAGAATAACAAGCTCCTTGCGGTGAATTTAAATTAAATATCGATGGAGTTATTTCAATTTTTTTATCGCCTTTATATTCACCACATGATGAAAATAGCACTTGTAAATAATATCCCATTTGAGAAATTGTACCAACTGTACTTCTAGGATTACGTATACTTCTACTTTGCATTAACGCAATAGCTGGTGGAAGTCCACTAAAATAATCAACATCAGGTTTCTTAATTTTTGATAAAAAGAAACTCTCATTAACACCTAAGGATTCAATATACCTTCTCTTTCCCTCAGCATATAAAGTATCAAACACTAAAGTTGATTTACCTGATCCTGATACTCCAATAAAAGAAACTATCTTAGAGTATGGAATAGTTAAATTAACATTCTTTAAATTATTCTCTCTTGCACCTCTTATTTCAATACCATTCATAGCATCACTTCCTTCCATTTAATTTATTATATCATACTCTTAAAATAAATATCTCTTATACCTCTTTTAAAAGACTTTCTTAAAATTACTTGATAATTAGCTTTTAACAAATTATTACTGGAATAAATATTATTAGGTTCAACTGTACTCATCATGTATTTGTAACCTTTATCTAATGCATACTTTTCAATTTCTTCCAACATTTTAAGTTGTAATCCATTACCTCTAAATTCCGGTGCAACAAACATCGGACCAACCTCTCCTAAGTATTTATAATCAATGTCAGCACCCAAAGTGTCTACCATCTCTTTATCAGCTGGTATAAACATCATCGATGAAACAAATTGAGTTCCCAAATAATAACACCTTATAAATGCTCCATTAGAAAGTAAAGACTTAATCGCATCAATACTCATATCTCCTAAATACTCTGGATGTTCCATTCCATTCTTTATATCATCGCGAATACGTATATACTCTTCTAAATCTATATCATTAACACATCTTAAATCACTCAAATTCATGAAACTATCACCAACTTTAGTATACTATAAAATTGTTGACTTTTAAACATAACTATTATATTATAGTCACGTTTGAAAGCGAGGATAAATTATGAATAAATTATCTGCAAAAAAATTATTACTTAGCTCATTAATTGCACTACAAATAACAAGTGGTTTTACAAATCAGAGTATTAGTGAAGTATGTGCTCAAGAAACCGTATCAGAAAATGATGATATCCAAATGATTGAAAACGATAAGAAATTATTACTTATCGCTCTTACATATGGAGATTATAAAGATGTTACTTTAGGTTATAAGTTCTCCAAAGACAACGCTATATGGTTTAAAGATGCTATGACAGGAAGAACATATAACATGAATAGAGTTTCATCATTTATACATTATCCTGAACTAGTTTATACAGAAATTGAGAATGTCTTACCTGAATCTTTAAAATCAAGAACATATCTTACTAGAGAAGAAGCAGAAGATATAATAAGTAAATACAAAGTAGTAGATGATGTTGTACAATTACCTGATATAGATAACAACTATTATGATTTTGTATATCAAACATTTGGAACTGATGCAGGACCAGACGAAGACCTTCACATCGCAAACTGCAGTCTTTTTAATGATCCATATGATGTATTTAACTCATTTACTGTAGAAGATGATTTCAATGAAAAAACAGAAGTAATAGATGCTTCTGCAAATGACTATAGACTAGGTATCTATGAATACCCGGGAGTATATAAATGCTATAGTTCCATTTATGACGAGGATGAATTAAAAACTGGTTACAAAGGTGGAATTATAACAAGATTATATGTCTTTGATGAAAATGGCAATTATTTAAAATCTCTTTATACCCAAAAACAAATAGATGAATTTATTGAAAGCAATCAAGAAAATCTTAATTCATATACTTGGAAAGCAGCTATCCACTTAGCAGACAATATTGATGATATATTGATTGATATAAAAAATAATAAAGTTGTTCCTAGTGAAGAAACTACTATTTTTATAAGTTATAAACCAAAATCTAAAACATTAGAAAAGAAATAAAATGTAGACAAGTCTACATTTTTATTTTACTAAAGAAAAAAGAAGGTTTAACCTTCTTTTATCTATTAATATACTCTATTTCTCCCATTCTACTAGTTGGAACATATCCAGGAACAGAATTAATAGTATCTTCAATTCTGTTAATAACTGATGCACAAGTTAATCTAACAGTATCAGGTTCAGTTATTACAACACTTGTAGTAGGTTCACCCTCTATCGTCCAAGCATTTGTATCAACATCATTTTTACCATACACTTTACCAATACATTGTGCTTCAATTATTACTCCTTCTTTAGTTTCACCAGTTACTACAGCGCTCATACCTGTTGCAAAACCTTTCTTTATCGTAGTACCTAATGTAGATGATGGAGTATCTTCTTCAGCAAAAATAGGAACACACTTTTGCTTCATACTAGTTAGAGTAAAGCCAAACCTATCAGCTAACCATGGTACTACATTCCACATATACGAAGGTGTATATTTTCCACTATTAATAAGTTCTTGTCTTTCTTCATCACTTATTTCATCAGCCGAAGCAACATCTCTTTGGAATTCTTCTGGAGAAAGTCCAGCACCATGAGCCTTAGCTAAAGCTATACCATAATCCTCTACATTATAAGATGATGAACCAATTATTTTAACAATTTCTTTAGTAGCACCACCTAATGTATAAATCAAATTACCCCAGAATACATCTTGATATCCTGTTCCGGTAATAGTACAATTATTTTCCTTAGCTAGTTTATCTAGCTTCTCTGTAAGTTTAGGATTTGAGACACTTGGGTAGAATGCCTCTTCACAAGTAGTTATTGCGTTTACTCCGTTTTCAGCTAGTGTAGTCAGAATTTCATCTAATTCACCAATTAAACTTGTAGTAGTTACAATAGCACAATCAGGTTTTACTCGCACAATCAAATCTCTTAAATTCTTAACATCTTCAATTATAATACCTGTATCTTCAGTACCTAGTATTGTTGATATATCTTTTCCGATTTTTTCTTCGGCCATATCAACTGCACCTACTAAATCATAGCCTTTATCTTCTGCATATTGCATCGTGTAAAGACTCATCTTTCCACAGCCAACTTGAATAACTTTATATTTTCCCATTTTATCTCCTTTATATTCTTTCCCAATATAAGTATAAAATATATATGATAATTTATAAATAACACGAGTGTTTTTTACAATTATTTTACTAACTTTATGTAAATGATTAGATATTAAAAAACATCTATATTATAATTAATATAGGTGATGTTATGAAAGAAGAAATAACATATAGATCAAAAGATGATAAGACAAATATAAGAGCAGTAATATGGAAACCAGTTGGGGAGATAAAAGCCGTAGTACAAATATCTCATGGAATGGTTGAATACATGGACAGGTACGAAAGATTTGCCTTATCTTTAAATAAACGAGGAATACTTGTATGTGGTAATGACCATTTGGGTCATGGTCATTCGGTAACAAAAGCTACTAACTTGGGATATTTTGCAGAAAAAAACGCTGATTCAATACTTGTTGAAGACTTACATACATTAACTAGTATCATGAAAGAAAAATATCCGAGTGTTCCCTACTTTTTACTAGGACATTCAATGGGTTCTTTTATTGCAAGAAATTATATAACTTTGTATAGTAACGATTTATCAGGTTCAATTATAATAGGTTCGGGTTTTAAAAGTAAAATAGTTATGAACTTCGCGCTTTTTTTAACATATGTTACACAGTTTTATCATCATGGTTGGTACTATCGCTCACCACTACTCTTCAAATTGACTAATGGTTCATTTTATAAAAAGTTTGAAGAAGGAAAAGATAATCCATTGTGTTGGTTAACAAGTGATAATACAATTATTAGTGAATATCGTTCTAATCCATTAAGTAATTTCAGATTTACATGTAATGGCTACAAGACTTTATTTACTTTAATAAAAAAATCATGTACTAAAAAATACGCTAATAATATCAGAAAAGATCTACCACTTCTAATACTATCAGGAAAAGATGATCCAGTTGGTAACTTTGGAGTCTCAATATATAAATTAGAAAAGTTCTATAGAAGTGTCGGTATAAAAATCATAAGTATGAAACTTTATAATGGAATGCGTCATGAAATAATTAACGAAAAGAATAATGTCTTACCAATAACAGACATTATAAACTTTATAGAAAAAAGAGGAAACTAATAAGTTTTCTCTTTTTATATACCTAAAACTAGACCAGCTATTTGAAAATAAATTAATAAACTACATGCATCAACTATTGTTGTAATAAATGGACTAGCCATAACAGCTGGATCAAATCCAATTTTCTTTGCAATCATTGGTAACATACAACCAATTGATTTAGCAAGTAATATTGTTATACATAAAGTTAAACAAACGGTTAAAGCTACCATAATCGTAACATTATCAAGTAGTATCATTTTTAAGAAGTTACATACTCCTAATACTACTGAACATAAAAATGCTACCCTAACCTCTTTCCACCAAACACGTAATATATCTTTAAATTCAATATCATTTAATGATAGTGCTCTTATTATACTAACACTTGATTGGCCTCCAGCATTTCCACCAGTATCCATAAGCATTGGGATAAATGCTGTAAGAATTGTATAAGCTGCAAGCTCTGATTCAAAGTTCTTTATAATTCCACCAGTAAATGTAGCAGAAACCATTAAAAGTAAAAGCCATGGAATACGCGCTTTAAATAGAGCAAAGACTCCTGTTTTAGAATATGGCTTATCTCCTGGAATGATAGCTGCCATCTTCTTAATATCTTCAGTAACTTCTTCTTCTAATACATCGATTACATCATCTACAGTAATAATACCAACAAGTCTTTTTTCAGAATCAACTACTGGCATAACAGTAAAATCATACTTTTTAAATATACTAGCTACTTCTTCTTGATCTGTTGAAGTATTAACATAGATGATATCATCATTATATATATCTTTTATTAGTGTCGTTTTATCGTTAAATAACAAATCTTCTATCTCTACACGACCTAAAAGTATACGTTCATTATCTACAACATAACAAGTATGTATTGTTTCATAATACTCTAAATTACTCTTAAGTTTATTAATAGCGACATCCACAGTAATATTCTCTTTTAATTGAGGATATTCAACTGTCATGATTGAACCAGCTGAATCATCTTTGTAGTTTAGTAATCTATTAATATCTTTTCTTGTATCTTCCTGACAATCCTTTAATATTTTAGCAACTATATTAGCTGGCATTTCTTCAAGCAAATCAGTTGCATCATCTGCTGGCATTTCATCAATTAGCTTAACAATATCAATATCTGGAAGATATTTAAGTAAATTGGTTGCAACATCAACCTCAAATTCAGCAAATACCTTAGCAGCTTTATCCTTTGGCATAACCCTAAATACCTTAGCTAAATCAACTGCTGTTAATTCAGAAAGTATTTCAGCCAAATCCTTTTCATTTAATCCATTAATTTCTGTTTTTAAAAGTTTAAAATCCTTCTCATCAAGGAGTTCCCTTATTCTTCTTTCCATTTCCTACCTCCGAAAACAATAATATATTAAAACACAGACTACACTGGCTCGATTCCATATACATCACTTCCTTTAGTACGTAACAATTATAACAATATTTTATTCAAAAAAAAAGATTTAGTGAAAACTAAATCTACTTTTTAGTCTTTTTTGCGTTTGACTTCTTTTTTGAAGAATTACTCTTTGTTTGATTTTTAGAAGTATCTTCTTTTTTAGCTTCTTCCTTCTTAGATTCAGCTTTTACTTCCTTATCTTCAGTTTCTTCTTCATCTTCTTCATCATCTTCATAGTATTTATTTTTACTACTACAAACGATAAGAACGATTATAATTACTACACATAAACCTAAAACTACCATTCCAATGACATTACTTGAATCATCATTTAATGAATCAAGATTACCATTATCAATTGCTGCAACTACATCTTTATAGTTCTTTGAACCATATAAGTCATCAATCGCTTTTTTGATTTCAGCTTCGCTTTTACCTACACCAAAACCTTCATAATCTTGATCTCCAATTACATAGTAAGGAACTCCACCACTAGTACTCTTAAAGTATTCTCTTACTTCATCTAGTAATTCCATACTTAAACTATCTTGAACACTGTAATCTTTAACATTAAATTTGTCCTTATAGTCTTTATCTTCCTTTAATTCAGCTAAGAATTCATGTAAGTGTTTGCAATGTTCACAAGTTGGAAGATAAAATACATGTATTGTAACAGCATTCTCATCTTGTGACACTGCATAAGTTTGAGCAGTTGTTGTAGTTGTTGTAGTCTTCTTTGTAGATTTAGCAGCATCAACATTTATAAATGGAACTACTAGTAACAAAGACATTATCATAACACAAAATAATCTACTAATTTTTTTCATAACCATTCCTCCTATCAGTCTACAATCATTATACCACAGATATGTTAAAATAGTATGAAAAAATTAAAAAAGACAAGAAAATACGCCTTGTCTTAAAGAATTGATGAACTTGAAAGTCCTAAAGGTATTCCAATTACATACCAAAGTAGTAAAAGAACAACCCACATAGCTAAAATAATTAAAGTATAAGGTATCATATATTTTATACTTTTAATAATACCAATTCCCTCTTTATCATATTTTTCTAAAAATGATATATATATGACAAAATAAGCCATAACTGGAGTAATTGGATACATTATACTAGATCCTACAGTAAATACTAACTGAGCAAACTCTGCAGTAAATCCACCACTCATCATAGCAGGCACAACACTTCCACTTAAGATATTCCATCTATTAACAAATGAAGGAAGTAAAAGAGTTGATATAATACTAAATACTAAAATCATTAACAAAAGTGGTATTCCAGTAAATGAACTATTTAAAACTATATTTGATAAGAATGCTGTTACTAAAGCACCAATATTAGTATATCTTAAAAGAGATATAAACATACTAGAACAGAATAGTAACACAATTACTTTACCTATATCATCAAGAGAATGTGATAAGTAATTACATACATCATGATGATTCTTTATTGTTTTAGTACCGAATCCATATAAAAGCCCACATATTATAAATAAGAACGTTACTATAAATACAAATCCACTATTAAAGAAAGAATCATAGCCAAATAGTTTATCAATATATCTATTTTGTGAATAGTCTAATAGATTACCACCAAATGGTGCATTTGGTATAATATTATAAATAAAAATTACTAAATATATTAAGGCACCAATACCAGCAAATAAAAGACCTTTTCTTTCTTTTCTTGTTAGTTTATCTTTATCTTGTACAATTTCTTCCTCATCTACTTCATACTTGCCTAAACGAGGAGCAATTACTTTTTCAGTTACATAAGTAATTAAAGCGGCCCCTATTAAAGTTGCAGGAATCATTATATAAATAAAACATGAACTATTAATAACATACATACTTGATATTATTCTAGCAGCATACTCTGTTGTAGTTATCATAGATGAATCAACACTACTAATAACAATGTTCATACCATATCCTAAAGATAATGCAGCAAAAGCCGAAATAATACCAGCTTTAGGATTACGTTTGCCATATTTAAATAAAAGAGCTGCAAGTGGAATTAATACTACAAAACATAAATCTCCTGTAAGACTTGTAACAATACATATAAGCGTAAAAACAAATGTAACAACAGTCTTAGGCATTCTTCTTGTTAAAACAAAGAATATAGAATCTAAAAATCCACTTTTATCCATTATGCTTATACCAATAAGTACAATAAGTAGCATACTTAGAGGTGTAAAACTTACAAAGTTAGATACAGTATTTGAAAATATATACTTTATACCAGAAAGGTTAAGAAGAGATTCAACAGTAACTAAAGTTGTCTCATAACCTCCAGTTTTTGTATTAACTTTATTATATGTAACAGCAGCATCAAATGCATCTAATATTCCACTAAGAATAATAATAAAACCAGTAAGTAAAATAAAAGCCATTATAGGATGCATGCTTAATTTTTCACCAATTTTTTTAAACTTTTTCATCTATAACTCCTTTTAATTTTTTCTTAAATTCAAGTCTATCCATCATAATTTCTCTGCCACAATTTACACATTTGATTTTAATGTCAACGCCCATTCTTGTAATAACCCAAAGGTTAGTTCCACAGGCATGTTCTTTTTTCATAATAACTTTATCATTTAATTTAAAATCTTTATCCATTGTGAACCTCTACTTGTGGATAAGGTATCTTAACACCCTTCTTATCCAACTCCCTTTTTACAAGTCCTAAAATCTTTCTTTTTAATTCATATTGATCTCCAGCCTTGCAATAAGCTCTTAATAAATAATTAACAGATGAATCTCCTAAAGCATCTATCCCTAAATACTCAGTTTTCTTAGTTGTAAGACCTAGCTCATCAACTTGTTCACAAACACCCATTAGTATCTTAGCAACTTTTTCTTCTTTTTCCTCATATGCAACAGGTATAATAACTGCAACAGATGAACTTTTTTGACTTAAATTATAAACTGATGCAATTTCTCTATTAGCAACAACTAATACTACACCATCAACATTTTTTATCTTTGTGTTCTTTAAACCAAACTCAATTACTTCTCCGGTAAAGTCTTGAAATTTAATAATATCGCCGACTACGAAGTAATTATCCATAATAATATTAACTCCAGCAATAATATCTTTTAGAGCATCTTGAACAGCTAAACCACCAACTACTCCGACAATTCCTAAACCTGTTACAAAGCTTGTTATATCTACTCCCCAAACAGAAAGTATAACTAAACATCCAACAATAATAAAGAAATATTTTAAGATATTTTCTCCTAAAGCAACTATAGTATTTCTCTTTTTAACTTCTATTGATTTAGAATCTTTATTAACGAGTTTTTTTACAACTCGTCTAGATACTCTAATAATCAAGAAAGTTATACATACAGTTAATAAAGGAACATAAAACTTATAAGATGAAACTAACTTATAAATAGCTTGCACTATTGCTTCAAATTCTGTCATATTATTCACCTATTTCTATATTTAAAATCTCCATTATACGATCTAAATCAGAATCACTATCAAAAGGTATTGTTATTTTATTAGAACTTATACTTACCTTTGTACCAACAACTTCTCTTAAAGTATTTTCATAAATACGGTGTCTTGCAGGTACTTCCTTTATTTTAATTTGTTTTTTTCTTTTTAAAGTATCAGTATCCTTAGATATATCTTCTAAAGATCTTACACTTAAACCTTCTTCTTTTATTTTTTCATTTAAACTCTTTATCTGTTCATCACTTTCAAGTTTAGATAAAACTCTAGCATGACTCATAGATATTTTTCCTTTAATTAAATCTTCTTGTACTTCATCAGGTAAACTTAAAAGTCCAAGTAAATTAGTAATATGACTTCTACTCTTACCAAAACGATGAGCAAGTTCTTCTTGAGTCATATTAGTTTTAATCATAAAATTTTTATAAGCTTGAGCTTCTTCAATTGGGCTCAAATTCTCTCTTTGAATATTTTCAAGAAGCGCGATTTCCATCATTGCTTGATCATCAAAATCTTTTACTATAGCAGGAATAGTTGAAAGCCCTGCAAGTTTAGATGCTTTGGTTCTTCTCTCACCAGCAACTAATTCATAACCTTTAATACTTTTTTTTACAATGATAGGTTCAAAAACACCATGTTCTTTAATAGAATCAGCAAGTTCAGCAAGTGCAGTCTCATCAAAGTGTATTCTTGGTTGATAAGGATTACTTCTTATCTCATCAATCGGAATATCACGTACTTCTGATTCTGGAGTAGACGTAACAATTTCATGTTCAAAACTAGAAAAATCAAGTTGTTCACTATTAAATAATTGTTCTAATCCTTTTCCTAAAGCTTTTCTACTATTGTTAGTACTCATTTTATTCACCTCCAAAGTGATATTTTTATATTATAAAATTAATCTTTATCTCTTTCAATAACTTCTTTAGCAAGATTATTGTATGCCTCAGCTGCTCTACTAGTAGGATCATACTCATTTATTGGTTCACCATGACTTGGAGCTTCAACTAACCTTATAAGTCGTGGAATAATGGTATTAAATACTTTTTCATTAAAGAATTTTCTAACTTCCTCTACTACTTCAAGTCCTAGATTAGTTCTTGAATCAAGTAAAGTTAGTAATACGCCTTCTATTTGTAAACGAGGATTTAATCTCGTCTGTGTCATTATAATTGTATTAAGTAATTGAGTTATACCTTCTAGTGCAAAGAATTCACATTGAACTGGAATTATAACTGAATCACTAGCAACCAAAGCATTAGTCGTTAAAAGTCCTAAACTAGGCGGACAATCAATAATGATATAATCAAACTTATCCTTAACTGGATCTATAACATTTCTTAATTGCTCATTCATTTTAAAATCTGAATTATCATGAGTCATCTCAAGTAACTCGATATCAATACCAGCAAGATTAATAGTTGCGGGCATAATATATAAATTTGTAAACTTAGTTTTAATAATAGCATCCTTTGCAGGCGTACTACCATTTAAACAATCATATATACTAGCAGTAATATCACTTTTATTAATACCTAGACCTGTAGAAGTATTACCTTGAGGGTCTAAATCAACCAAAAGAGTTTTTTTACCTAATTTACCTAAAGAAGCAGATAAATTAATACTAGTTGTAGTCTTTCCTACACCACCTTTTTGATTAACTAAAGATATTACTTTTGCCATTTAAATCA
>CAYWFZ010000038.1:0-17940 GCA_964458035.1 uncultured Muribaculaceae bacterium
AATTTGCTTCATCTCTTTACTTTTTTATTAGCATATATTTTTCATTATGTTTTTCTTCTTCAAGAAGGATAATACCTTCTTTAGTTTTTATTTTAATTTCCATATGTGGGTTATCAAGTCCGCCAATAATAGTGGCTGTTGTAAATCTTCTTTCAGTATGATTTAAAAGTCTTTCGCTTAAGTATTTATACATTTGTGATCTTTCAAATGTTCCGTGGACATTACCAATATTAATAAATCTATCATTCATTAGTTTATATTTTTCTTCTTTTAGGTCAATATTTTCATTTTTATCATATCCGAAGAATTCTCTTGCACGTTGTCTATTTTTTAATGGGTCTTCAAGTGATTTAAAATATTCATTTAAGTATTTGATGTTTAGTTCTTCATCTAATTCACTTACATATTCTTTATCTAATTGAGTTAACCCTGGATGATTTGCTCTTATCGTTTTATATCTTGGAATAATTCCAAAGTAGTATGGTCTTAATCCATATTGATTTGAAAATAAATCATTTAATGGATCAAGAAAATAAAATCCATAGTCGCCTTCAACAATAAGTGCAAAAAGAGGAATTTTTGAACTAGTAGCAATAACCTTTTTAGCATTTATTCCAAAACTATTAAATAAATCAACATAGTAATCTGCTAGTGTAGAACATACTACGTCTGGGAATCTGTTTATGAACCCCAAACTATATTGACGTAGTTTTTCTTCGTCACTTGCTAAAAAGTATTGTAAATCTCTTTTAACAAATGGAGCTAACTTTATATATAAAAAACGTATTATTAAATCTTTACTCCAAGTATTTTTCACTTGGTTTATTATTTCATCCATATTTAATCCCCCTTTTTTTATTATTATTTTATGTTTTTTGCTAAAACTATATATCTTCCTTCATTTGATATTTCTTTTTCATCAATCAAGTCTTTTGCAGTTATGTATTCAATACTAAAGTTATTTCGATTTAAGATCTTTTCTAATTCTTCTTTGTTATAATAATTTACATATATTTTATCATCAATATTATTATCTTCCATTAATGGGGTAGTAATATATTTTTCTCCATTACCAATTTGTGTTACAAATAGAAATTCACCATTGCTTTTTAATATTTTTGACAAAGATTTTAAAACACTTTCGAATTTTTCTTTTGGGATAAAATATAAACTATAAATAGCGATTAGTCCATCGACAGAGTTTTCTTCAAAATGTTGCTTTACATCACTAAAGTCTGTACATAAGAATTTAGATTCGAGGTATTTTTGTTTAGCAATCTTAATCATTTCTTGGCTGAAATCTATTCCTATAGCATTTAAATTTAATTTATGTAAATAATTTGTTATATAGCCACTTCCACATCCTAAATCTAGAACTGTAGAGTTTTCTTTTAAATGGGATGCGAACTTTTTTATTTCATCAATAAATTCCCAATCTTCTCCAAAGTAGGCAACATACTCATTTGCCATACTATCAAAAACTTTTATTACAGAATTACTTTTCTCATTTATTTTCATATTTGTCTCCCTTTATGGACTTATACTATATAATATTATTACATTTTAATCAATAAAAAAACTTTTTAAATAGTTAAGATAGTGTTAATAATTTACAAATTATAGTATAATTTTGTTATATGAGGTGAAGTGTATGGTATGTGTAAAAATATGTGCTAATAGAGGAATAGAAGATGCTAAAATGTGTCTTGATGCAGATGCTGATGTAATAGGTATATTGGTTGGTCAAGAACACACAAGTGATGATTTTGTTGATAAAGAAACTGCTAAAGAGATATGTGAGTTTGTTGATGGAAGATGTGATGTATCTTTAGTTACGCATTTAACAAGTGCTGATGAAATAATTGATTTAACTAAATACATTGGTAATAATGTTATACAGTTACATTCAGATATAAATGAAGATGAGGTTAAAAAAATAAAAGAAGAACTTCCGGATGTTAAGTTAGTTAGATTAATACATGTTTCTAGTGATGGAGAAGTAATAACTGATTATAAGAATATGTTGTATGCAGACTTTTATTTGTTAGATAGTTTTAATGTTTCTACTAATCAAGTAGGTGGAACAGGGTTAACTCATGACTGGAAAAGAAGCCGCGAATTAATTAATAAGCTTGATAAACCAACATTCTTAGCAGGCGGATTAAATCCAGATAATGTTATTTTAGCAATAGAAACTGCTCAACCTTATGGAGTTGATGTTAACAGTGGTTGTAAAAATGAATCTGGTAGAAAAGATGCAGTGAAGGTACGAAAGTTTGTAGAAAATGCAAAGTCAGTAAAGTAAGGTGAAAGTATGAAATTTTATTTAGAGACACCAACTATTGAAAGAAAAGAAGATGCTTTAGAATACTTAAATGAATTTGTTGAGTTTGGATCAGACATTAATGGTTCTGGCGGATTAGATAAGTGTTTAAATGGTATGACTTATGAAGAATGGTTAGATAGATTAGACAAGATGAGTGATGCTGATTATGCTGCTAGTATTGGTAAGTGTCCAGGTAAAACTTTCTTTTTTGTAAATGAAGAAGATAAAAGAATTATTGGAATGATTAATATTAGATATAATTTGAGTGAAGCTATGTTAAAGTTTGGTGGACATATAGGTTATGGAATAAGACCAACAGAAAGACGAAAAGGATATAATAAGATAAATCTTTACTTAGGGTTACTTAAAGCACGTGAAGAATTTGGATTAGATAGAGTTATGTTAGATTGTTCTGTTACTAATTTAGGAAGTGATGGAACTATTAGAGCTTTAGGGGGAGTTTTAGAAAAGTGTGAAATGGACCCAAATGATAACACTTTAACTAATGCTTATTGGATTGATGTAGATGATTCAATAGAAAAGTATCGTGAGAAGTACATAGATTATATTAGTGAAAAGGCAAAAATAAGATAGTTTTATAGGAGGTTTATATGTGTACATATACTGATAAAATTGAAATAAAAGGCGCAAGAGAAAATAATTTAAAAAATGTATCTCTTTATATTGAAAAGCATAAGTTTAATGTTGTAACTGGAGTATCCGGAAGTGGTAAATCTTCTTTAGTCTTTGATACAATTTATACAATGGCTCAAACTTCTTTTTATGAAACTTTATCGACATATGTTGTAAAGAATCTTCCAAAGTTAAATAAACCTGATGTGGATAAGATTAATAATTTATCTCCTTGTGTTTTAGTTGAACAGAAAAAGTTAGGTACGAATCCTCGTAGTACAGTTGGAACAGTTACGGAAATTTATACGTATCTTCGTTTACTTTATTCAAGGCTTGGTTATCCTATATATGATAGTAGTTATTTTTCTTTTAATACAGCTAAGGGTGCATGTCAAACTTGTGGCGGATTAGGTGTATCTTTAGTAATTGATTTGAATAAGTTAATTGATTTTGAAAAATCCCTTAATGAGGGAGCAGTGCAACACAGAACTTGGAAGGTTGGTTCAAGATACTTTAACATAGAAAAATCTACTGGTTATTTTGATATGGATAAAAAGCTTAAAGATTTTAGTGAAGAAGAATTAAATTTACTTCTTTATAAAGAACCCACAACATTTATGAATAAGAATGAGGGGTTTGTTCAAAATTGGTCTTATGAAGGTATAGTTAGTAGGTTACTAAAAAGACAAGGGGACTCTAGAGGTTTAGAGATTAATGAATATGATAAATTATTCTTTAAAGAGGGAGTATGCCCATCTTGTGGTGGTTCAAGATTAAATGAAAAAGTCTTAAGTGTTTTAGTTCATGGTAAAAGTTTAAAAGATTTATTAAATTTAGAAATTGTTGATTTATATGAATTTATTGAAACTATAGGAGACGCAGAAGCAGAAGAAATAGTTTCTAAAATGATGAGTGATTTAAAGAATTTAATTGATCTAGGTATAGGGTATTTAACACTTAATAGAAGTGTTGGTACTCTTTCAGGTGGTGAAGCACAAAAGATTAAGTTAGTAAAAAGTATGAATAACACTTTAAATGAATTAATTTACATTATGGATGAACCTAGTTTAGGTTTTCACAGTAGAGATGTAAATAAAATAATTACTTCTATTAAAAATGTTGTAAAAAAACATAATACAGCTATAGTTGTAGAACATAACCGTGAAGTAATTAGTAGTGCTGATAATATTATTGATATTGGTCCTGAGTCTGGTGTTAAGGGTGGAAATGTTATTTATAATGGAGATATCTCTGGCATTACAAAATGTGATGCTTCACTTACTGGTGCATATTTAAAAAATAAAGGTAAAATTAAAGCAGATGTGAAGATGATAAATGGTTACTATGAAGTAAAGGGGATAAACACAAATAATATAAATAATTTAGATGTAAAAATACCTTTAAATATGTTAACCTGTATAACTGGAGTATCTGGTTCAGGTAAATCATCTTTAGTTAAATATTTAATAAAAAATGATGAAAGTTTAATTAAGATTGGTAAAGATAATGTTGGATTAAGTAGTAGAAGTAATGTTGCTACTTATACTAAAGTATTTGATATTATTAGGAGTATTTTTGCTGATACAAATAATGTAAGTGCAAGTGAGTTTAGTTTTAATTCTACTGGTGCTTGTCCAAAGTGTAATGGAACAGGTACGTTAAAGATGGATATGCATTTTCTAGGTGATGTTACACAGGTATGTGATGTATGTCATGGTAAAAGATATAAAGAAGAAGTTTTGAAGTATTTATATAAAGGTAAAAATATTTTTGATGTTTTAGAAATGACCGTAGAAGAAGCATTTGATTTCTTTGATAATCAAGAAATAAGAGAGAGACTTGAGATACTTAAGAATGTTGGACTAGAATACTTAAAATTAGGACAGAGTTTAGATACACTTTCTGGTGGAGAAGTTCAAAGAGTTAATATGTCTGCCTATTTAGTAAAGAAAGGCAATATCTATATTTTTGATGAACCTACACAGGGACTTCATTTAAGAGATATTGAAGTTTTAAAGAAAGTTATAAGAAACATGATAGATAACGGCAATACGATTATTGTAATTGAACATAATTTAGATTTTATAATAGATGCTGATTATATAATTGATATGGGACCTGATGCAGGTAAGAATGGTGGTCATATTGTCTTTGAAGGCTATTTAAAAGATATAAAAAGTGCAAATACTTATACGGCAGAAGCTATAAGAAGATATTTGAATGATTAAACTAAAAAAGATGATATTACTCATCTTTTTTTAGTTGTATTTAGATTCTCCTTTTTTAGATATTACTTCTTTAACTTTTTTTAATTTATAATGTTCATTTTTATATTCAACGAATAGGTCATTTAACGAATCATTATAGTATAAAGTGATTTCTTGATTTTTATTTATTTTAATTGTAGTATTGATTAAGTATCTGATATTTTTAAACTGGATAGTATTTATTGCGATAGTTTTTCTAATGGTAGAATTATAAAAATCGAAATTATTGATATTTAACTTTTTATAAAATACTTTGCAATTGTTTTTAGGAGTTACTCTATAAATAGTTTTAGGTTCTAAGATATTTATTTTATATTTGTTTAGTAATAACTGTATTTCTTCTGGAATTATTTTAAAGAAATTAATGAATACGACGTTATTAGGTTGTCCATATTCTTTTAAAATTAAATATAATATTTCTCTAAAACTCTTTTTATCATTTTTTAAACTAGAAAACTTAAATAAAAGAGATTCACTTTTATAATCAATTATTTCGAAATAATAATTTTCTTTATCTTTAATCTTTTTTATTATTGTAATTTCTTCATCTGTTTTTATATTATTTAGTATTTTACAAAGAGAAGAGTAACTTATGTCGTATGTTAAACCGAATTTATAAAACTCTTTATATGATTTATAGTTGCTTTTTAAGTAATCATCAATGATATTCTTTTTTATATCTAACTTATTGTCTATAACTTCGTAGTTATTTTGTTTAAGTATTTTATTTAATCTTATAAGAGATTTAGGATGATATCCCGATATTTTTGCGAGTTCCGTATAACTAAGATTATTCTTGTTTTTTAATAATTCAATTAATTCTTCTTTTTTCATCTTTTTCATGTAATTATTGTAGCATATTCGTGGTAACATTAAAATATTATTTTTATTGTTTTGATATAAATGGGTGTTATTTATTAAGATGATGTTGAAAGGAGGTTATTATGGAAAAATTTATAAAAACTGTTGCTTTTGATCTAGGTGGCGTATTAGCTTATCAAGATTATTCAATGCTAACAGAAGAAGAATTATTTTTATTTAAAGTATATATGCATAGAAATAGTAATAGTGCAGAAAAAGAACTAGTTCAATATGCTAAAAGTAAAATGGGAGAAATATTTGTAAAAATGCATAAGCTTAATATAAACACAATTCAAACTTTAGAAATGCTTAAAGATGCTAATATTAAGCCGTCAATTTGGACAAATAATATTCCAGAAATTAATCTTTGGTTTGAAAGCATTAATCTGTATAGATATATAAATGCTGAAGATGTAGTTAATTCTTTTTTCTTAGGTGCTGATAAACCTGATTTAGAATTTTATCGTCGTGCATTGTTACAGATAAAAAATAATCCACAGGATGTATTATTTTTTGATGATAATATAAATAATGTTATAGCAGCAAGAGAAGTTAATATTATAGGAGAAGAATATAATATGCAAGATAACTTACTTGAAAGAGTAGATACGGAAATAAAGAAGGGAAGAAGAATATGCAAATAATTGAACTTGGAAGTAAAGATAATTTAAAAGGTAAAGCTGGTAATTTGAACAAACTATTTAGTGATTTTAATATAGCTAAAGGTTTTATTATTCCTAGTGTAGTGTTTGTTGATTATTTAAGATATAATGGTATTTCAACTTTAGAAGATAAAGAAATAATCAGGAATAAAATTATGGACGGTGTATTTAGAGAAGAAGATGAATTAATTAATTATTTTAAGAAAAATAATTATAAAAAAGTAATTGTTAGATCAAGTGCTTCTATAGAAGATGGTAAATTAAATTCATTTGCTGGTCAGTTTGATTCAATTTTAAATACTACTGTTGATACTCTTATAGTGAGTATTAAGAAATGTTTTGCTTCTAAATTTATGCCATGTGTAGATTCTTATTTAAAAAAAAATAAATTATCTGGTGATTTTGACTTTGATATACTAGTTCAAGAAATGGTTATTACTGACTTAGCAGGAGTAGCCTTTTCTGTTAATCCAGCTAATGGATGTGACGAGATAGTTGTTGAGATAACTGAGCATCAATGTCATGAATTAGTAAGTGGGGAAGTAACACCTCATGAGTATCATATTAATGGGTGTTGTATGGGAGATGAATTAGTTAGCAAAGAAAAAATAGAAATTATTTCTAATAATATAAAAAACTTAAAAAGAATATTTAAAAGAGATATTGAAATTGAATTTGGTTTTAAGAATAACAAATTTTATCTATTTCAAGTTAGACCAATTACTAAAATATTTTATTCAATTAATGAATATATAAATCGTGAATGTTGGTGCTGTCTAAAAAATAATAATTGGCCACTTTTTGTTAGAAGTTTGTGGATTTTAGGTGCTGTAAAATATAAGAATAAAAATATATGTAATGATGTAACTGAAGATATAACTTTATATTATCCAAATAATTTAAAACAAATAAGGGGATTTAATGGTATCCAAAAACCTTTAGATGATGAAACTATAAATAAACATACGGGCAATGATTTAAACAAATACATACAGGAACACAAACAAGTGTCTAATAACATTAAAAGTATGTCTAAGTATATAAGTGATTATATTGATGAAAATAATTTTAAGATGTTTAAAAGTTATTTTAAAAGAATCCTTAAGGAAAATGCAGTACTTAATTCGTATGAATATTTAATTAGTTCTTTATCTAGTGCTTTATATGATAAACTGGATAAAAGAACAATTATGAATGTTAGTAATTGGAAGAATGATCAAGATAATAGCTATTTTCCTATATATGGCAAGATATTTAAATATATTTATAGATACTTTAATATTGGAATAGATTTTAATTTATTTAGAACACTTACTCATATCGAAGAAATAATAAATCTATGTGACAATAAACTGAAAGTTAGTACACTTGAAAAGAGAGTTATTTTAAGAAATAAATATGGCTTTGTGTTATTAAATGTTCATAATAAAAAGTTTTTCAACAAAGTTATTACTGATAAGAATACGATAGAAGTTGTACGAAAAAAATTTTGTGAGTTACAAGGGACTTCTGAAAATAATACTTTGCAAGATGGAATTAAAGGGATATCAACTTTTAAAAACGGTGAAATAATAACTGGTGAATGTGTTGTTATAAAGGATAATACTACTAATGTGTGTGACTATGACTTAGAGGGCAAGATATTAGTTTGTGAAGTTACTACTGCTAAAGATATTGATTATATAAAAGGAGTAAAAGCTTTAATAGTTAATAATGGTGGTATTCTATGTCATTCGGCAATATTCTCAAGAGAATTTAATATACCATGTTTAATGGGGTGTAAGTTTGCTACAGAATACTTTAATACTGGTGATAATATTACTTATGATGTAGATTTAGAAATTGTATATAAAACTTTATAGTAAAAAATATTCACTTATAGTATAATATTTAACATAATTTTAATTGGAGAAAGAACTATGTTAGATAAATTAAGTGAAGAAGAAAAAACAAAAATAATAGATTTTATGACTATTTTTAGAGAATATTTAAATCCTAAACACTTGAGTGATATAAATGAAGTTATTGATTATGTGATTGATGAGATTGTTAAGGTCTATTTAGATTATAAAGACATTATTCCAAGTGTTTCAGTTGAGGATGATTTGTATTCTTTTTATATTATTAAACCAAAGAATGGTAAATATAGTTTATTAGATTATTTAATTAATACTGTTATACAGAATTTAGATTCTATTGAATTTGTTCAAGGAAATGTACATTCAAATTATAATATGCTTAAGAAGAAAATTATAATATGCAAAAATAATATTATGTCATTGCATGATTCTGTATTTGATATAATTAGAAAAAAAATTAATAAAAAAGAATATTTAAAACTATTTTTTAAGAGTGCTTTATATCATGAAATAGGACATATGCTTCATTATAAAATAGATGAGGTTCTTGATAATACAGTTTATGTTCCAGCAGATTATTTATCATTAAGTTCTTTTCCACCGTTGAGAGTATTTATGAGTAAGCGTGCAAAGGAAGAGGAATTAGCAAGAAGAAAAAAGATAGTTAAAGAGCAGGCTAGAGATAGAATAAGATATAGAGTATCTATTTATGGATGTTTAAAATCAAAGTATGATATTTTAAGTGTAGATGAAATAGATAATGCAAATATTGATGTTGAAAATAAAAAAATTAGATATGAAGAAGTTTGTTTACCACCGTTTTTATATATAAATCCAGTAGATGAAGCATTTACTGAGTGTGATGCACAAATGTATTCTGGATTGTTTGAAAATGAAATATTTGAAAATAATGAAAATGGCGAACTAGAATGTTTTTATTTGCCACTAGATGATGAACATATTTTAATGACCTATTCACCAACACATTATGCGTTTTCAGCATCAATTGGTTTTGCGATAAAAAGATGTGTGAGTAAAGAAAGTTATTTTAGAACTGTTTTCTTAAGAAAGAATGATTTATTTTTAGAATTCTTAGGAAATTATGAGCAGGCTCCAGTTAGTCTATTATCTCGCCAGTTAATTGAAGCAGATAAATATAATATGGCAAGTACCCAGCCATTACTAGATTATATAGTTGATTATCGTAAATCTAAGAATCGTTCGCTTGATCTTTTAAATATATTTTTTCCATTAGTTTATAAAAATGGTGAATGGCTTTACTATACTGAAGCACTTGATAAGGGGACTCCAGCAGTTTTAAAGAAAGAATCTGAAAATAAGAATAATAATGTTTTAAAATGATCATAAACATGATATAGTTTTTATGAGTAGGAGATAATATGAATAATAGTAATGATTATGACAAATATGCTTTAAAAAGACAACAGGATTTAATTAATGGTATGAAGCCTTCTCACAGATTTGTCGAAAAGCCAATGATGAAGAGTATGATGCCAGATTTATGTGGTAAGAAGGTTTTAATGTTAGGCTGTGGAACAGGAGAAGAGTCTTTATTACTTGAAGGGTTTGGTGTAAATCCAGCAGATATAGTTGGAATAGATTTATCAAGTAAATCAATTGAGATTGCTGAAAACACCTACCCAAACGTTACGTTTGTTGTAGGAGATATGAATAAGTTACCATTTGAAGATAATAGTTTTGATTTTGTCTACAGCAGCTTAGCAGTCCACTATAGCGGGACTCCTGATACAGTTTATAAAGAAGTATATCGTGTATTAAAAAGTGATGGTTTATTTTTGTTTTCAGTTGCACATCCACTTAGATGGGCATCAACCGAATGTATGATAGAAAACATTCCAATTAGAGTAATAGGTGCTGCAAAAGAAGATGATAAGTCCTTAGTTTATGGAAACTATAATACTTTTGCAAAGCATACATTCTCGTCTTTTGCATGGCAAGATGATGGTGAGGTATTAGAATTTTATGTAGGCTCTCCATCAATGCATTTTAAATATTTGAAACAAGCTAATTTTGATGTTTTAGACTTTACAGAATCTAAGTGTATTGAAGAAGCAAAAGAAGTAGACATTAATTATTACACTAAGAATGTTGAAGTTCCACAGTTTATGGCATTTTTAGCAAAAAAGAAATAGTTATTGTAATGAAAGTGAGATATTTTATGTTTAATGATGAAATCAAAGAAACTCTTTTAAATAATTTTTTTCGTATATCTGCTATTCCTAGAAAATCAGGTAATGAACAAAAAATAGCTGACTTTTTTGAAGGTGTTGCTAAGGAGAATAATCTTGAGTGTTTTAGAGATGAATATAATAACATTCTTATTAAAAAAAATGGGAAACTTAATTCAGAACCTATCGCGTTACAAGCTCATTTAGATATGGTATGTGTAGAAGATGAAGGAACTAATCATGATTTTAATAACTCTGGCATAGAAGTAAAAGTTGATGGAGATAAAGTTATGGCTAATCATACTTCACTAGGGGCAGATCAAGGAGTTGGACTTGCAATTATGCTTACTTTGATAGAAGATAGTAATATTAATACTCCTGATTTGGAATTTATGTTCACAGTAGAGGAAGAAACTACCTTTAAAGGCGCTATGACATTTCCATATTCGAAAGTTAAAAGCAAGAGAATGCTTAATTTAGATAATGCTGATGATGCATCAGTTATAGTTGGATCTGATGGGGATGTTTGCAATGAATTTAGTTATAAGGGATTGTTAGTTAAAAATAGTTTACCAAGTTATAAAGTTCTTATACATAATTTCCCTAGTGGAAATTCTGGAGAAAATGTTTTACTTTCAGAAAATAATGCAATCACGACGATGGCATCTTTATTAAAAGATAAAAGTATTTATATAAGAAGTATTAATGGCGGTAATAATGAAAATGATTTGGCAGATTCTTGTGAGGTAATAATAAACACAGATTTAAGTGTTACAGATATTTTTAAGGATGTAGATGCAATAATTGAAAGTGTACAAAATGAACTTAGTTTTTCTTTGGAAGACACGAAAAAAATAATAAATGAAATACTAGAATTAAAGTGTGGTTTTATTACAGATAATGATGCTTCTGCAAATATTGGTGTTATAAAGACAGAAGATAATGAAATAAATTTATATTATATATTTAGGGGAATGAATAAGGAAGAGCTTGATATTATTAATAAAAAATGTAAATCTTTAAGGAATGATTTTAAAGTTAAAGAAATATATCAAGATTCAATTTGGAATGTAAATGAGAATTCAGAGTTATTAAAAAGATATAAAGAATTATATTTTAATGAATATAAAGTATATCCAAAAGAGGAAATATGTCATGCTGCTCTTGAATGCTCTTCTATAATGAGTAGGATTGACGGGTTAGATATTATATCCATTGGTGGCATTATAAAAAAATATCATACTACAAGTGAAGTAACATATATAAGCTCTTGGGTTAAGATTTACAAGTTACTTGTTAAATTACTAGAGAATTTATAGGGGGGTTATATGCTTTTAGTAAAAAAACCGGAGGTAAATAATGGATTTAAAAGAAATAAATACAAGAATTGCTGATAGAAGTGATTGTTTTTATTGGCAGACTGATAGGAAAATTAGTGCAGAAGAAGCAGCTTTGATTTGGAAAGATAGGCATTCTGCTATAACTAATGAAGAGTTGTTAATTAAAATCAATAGTGAACTCACGAATAATAAACTTTCATATATTAATCCATTTGATGAGAGTGCTCAAACTAGTTTAGGTAATGTTAATTCTATAAGAGTAGGTCTCTTAGAAGATGGTAAGGAAGTAATTATTAGATGCCATCCGAAGGGAGTAAGAAATGGATATTTTCATGCAGAAAGTAGAGCTTCTAAATTGGCTTTAGAACATGGGCTTCCAGCTTATGAGACAATTTTAATTCATGATTTAGAGGGTGAAGATGATATAGCTTATCAAGTAATAGAAAAGTTAGATGGAGATACCGTTCAATTCTGTTTAAAGGAACACCCTGAAAAAGAAGAAAAACTAGTTACTGAAATGGGTAAAACTATGGCTAGATTACATAAAATAAAAGTAAGTGGTTTTGGACCTTTTGATAATGAATTAGCTCGAAATGGTGAATTAGTAGGTGTGCATAATTCATTAAGCGATGCAATTAATGCTGGTTTAGATGAAAACCTAGAACGTTTAGTAAAGTATGATATTTTAACACTTGATGTAGCTAATAAGATGAGAAGTCTTTTTGATAATAATACACTTCTTGAATCTGATGAATCAGTTTTAATTCATAATGACTTTGCTGATTGGAATTTATTAACTGATGGAGAAGTTATAACTGGAATCATTGATTGGGATGAATGTGTTGCTGGAAATCCTATAGAAGAAATTGCCTGTTGGTCAACTTTCTTTGATCCAGCACGTATAAAACCTTTCTTAGATGGTTACTTTAGTGAAACACCTAAATATGATAATTTTGATGAAATATTTCAACTTATGCGTTTAAGATATACAATATCTAAAATGGCACTTAGAATAAAAAGATATACATATGAGCAAACTCCTTTCTTAAAAGGTATGCTTGAAAAAGGTAGTATGCATTTAAGTGAGCTAATTGATTATTTTAAACTTAATGAAGCAAATGCAAGTTTGACATTGAAGGAAAAAGTGATATAATTTAATTACTTTTTGAAAAGGGAGAGGTATATATGTTAAACAATCAAATAACGATAACAACATGTGATTTTATTAAATCAATTGTATTTATTGATTGTTTTAGCATTGCATAAATAATATAAATAAATTTATTTATAGTTAATTTAAAGTCTATTACAATCAAGTAGTAGACTTTTTGTTTTATATTAAATAAACTAAATGATATAATAAAGATAAGAAAGACTATAATGTAGGACATGATTATTAAGATTTTATTTTAAAGAGAGTTATCATATGGTGGAAGATAATAAATATGCTTAATAATTACTACCTATTATGTTGCGCAGGAAACTGATTGCCCGAGTAATTCGGTTATAATAAATTAAGTTAAATTAGGGATGGTACCGTCTTTTTAGACTCCTATGGTATCATCCTTTTTGTTTTTTTAAGGAGATGGTAATATGACGGAAACGGAAAGTGATACGGGTAACCCTTTTCAAAAAGTAAATAAAGAAAGAAGGAATTTAAAATGATAAATGAAAAAGGTGCTGAGTTACTAAAACAAGTAATTCAAAAAAATTATGATAATGTAAGATTAGATAAGATTAATATTAACGAAGATGATTTTTATTATGAATTTAAAATAGATGAGCAAATAAGTGAAAATGATTTTAACTCTTTAGAAGATGAAATGCGAAAGTTAGACGATGGTATTTATGTTAAACTTTTAAGAATTAGTGGAGTTTATTATGAGGGCAATGAAGAAAATGAAATGATTACTCGAATAGTTGGAAAGAGTTTTTCATCTCTTCAAGAAATAGATGAATATAATCAGTTTTTAAATGATGCTAAGGAAAGAGACCATAGAAAGATTGGTCAAGATTTAGATTTATTTTGTTTTTCTGATTATGTAGGTGGAGGACTACCATTGTTTACTCCTAGAGGAACTATTATAATTGATGAACTAAAAAGAGAGATGGAGAAAGTTTGCAGAAAGTATGGATTTCAGAAAGTTAGTTGTCCATCTTTAGCTGATATTTCTTTATTTGAAACTTCTGGACATTCTAAAAAGTTTAATGATGAATTATTTAGAGTTAATTCACCAAAGGGACATGAGTTTGTACTTAAACCTGTGCAGTGTCCGCATCATACTCAAATATACGCATCGAAGTTAAGAAGTTATAAAGATTTACCAATACGATATATGGAATCAGACAAGCAATATAGAGCTGAGTTACAAGGTGCTGTTGGGAATAGTTTATCAAGAGTATACGCTATAACTGTTGAGGATGGACATTCTTTCTGTCGTGTTGATCAAGTTAAAGAAGAAGTTATTAATATGTGTAATTTAATTAAAGATTTTTATTCACGAATGGGGTTATGGGAAGGTCACTTGGTATCTTTATCAGTAAGAGACTATAATCACCCTGAAAAGTATATTGGGGAAAAAGAAGACTGGGATTTATGTGAAAAAATGTTAGAAGAAATATCTAACGAATTAAAATTAGATGCTAAAAGATGTGAGGGAGAAGCTGCTTTATATGGACCTAAACTTGATTTTATGTTTAAAGATGCTTTAGGAAGAGAAATACAAATACCAACTGTTCAATTAGATTTTTCAACTCCGAAAAGATTTGGTTTATTTTATATAGACGAGGCGGGAGAAAAACAAACTCCTGTAATGGTTCATCGAGCAGTTTTAGGTTCATATGAAAGATTTTTAGTATTGCTACTTGAACAATTTAAAGGTGTTTTACCTGTTTGGCTTTCACCAGTTCAAGTTAATATAATACCAGTTAATATTAAGTATCATGATGAATATTGTAGACACCTATTTGATATTTTGAGTGATGAAGACATTCGTGTTAGTTATGATGATTCAAAAGAAAATATGGGTAAAAAGATTAGACAAAGTAATGTTATGAAAAATCCATATTCTATTATTATTGGAGATAATGAAAGAGATAATAATCTTGTTAGTTATCGTAAGTATGGAAGTGAAGAAACTTATTCTATGAGTATTGATGAATTTATTAAGTTCATTAAGGAAGAAGTAAAGAAAAGATAAACACTTAAAAAATGTTCAAATAAGTAATAATATTTTGATAGACTTATATTAGATGAATTATAAAGGAGTAATTATGAATTATATTGGTAGTAGACAAATTGAAACAGAAAGATTAGTACTTAAAGCTCAAACAATGCAAGAACAAAAGCGATTATGGGAAATCTTAATGACCCCTGAAGTTAATAAATATTATTTAACTGTTCCAGCAAAATTTAGAGAAAAATTATTGGATTGGAATAAACAAGAAGAATATTATAGACTTGATATGGAACATGCAAATGACCCAGATATATTTAGATGGAGTTTATTTTTGAAAAAAACTGGGGAGTGTATAGGTAGAGTTTCATGTCATGAAGCAAAAGATGAAGATGCAAGTATTACTGATCCTAGTATAAGAGGTGTTGGGTGGTATATAGATCCAGCTTATCAAGGCAAAGGTTATGCAACTGAAGCTGCAACAGCTATGATTGATTATATGTTTGATGAAGCTGATATTAGTGAAATCGTAACAGGAGCAGCTATATCAAATCCTGCATCTTGGATGATTATGGAGAAACTTGGGTTTGTAAGACAAGATAGAACAAATATGGTTCAATATACTTATTTAGATGAATTAGTTGAAGATTATTCATACGCTATGACTAAAGAGCAATGGTTAGATTTTAAATGTAAAAAGAATTTGAAAAGATAGTTTTGAGGATCTCTATTTGAGGTCCTTTTTAGATGGATATTTATAATATTTCTGGATTAATATTAAAACTATGTTATAATTGGTTTAAGAGTATATCTTACTTGTTAGGGGTGATTGAGTTGAGTAAAGAAAGTGAAAATATTATAAAGTCAAAATTTTTTCTAAGACTTTTTGGTATTCCTTCTGTTTGTTTTTCATCTTTAGTTTTTATAGGGATGTTTTTACCTGATGAGCCTGGAGAAGAACCTATTGGTTGTGGAGATGTTTATTTAGGGCTTTTAGTTATTTTAGCTCTCTGGTTTTGTTTTTCATTTTTTATATCTTTAATTTTTAATAAAATTAAAAAGGTAAAATCTAAAACAAAGGTTGATAAGCAAACTCAATATATCTCAAAATATCCTGAAAAAGTTGTTGTTAATTACGAAAAAAAAGATGAATCCAAAGAAGATAAAAAGAAAAAAACAAATGATAAATGTTTATATACATGTGAAAGTAATATTGATAGCTATGAATATAAGAAGATGGTCAGATACTTTCCACAAATGTATTGGTTTTATGTATTATCATCAACAGTAATGAATTTGGCGATATATCTTATATTAAGTATCTTATTTAGAGATGTAATTGGAACATTAATAATTTTTGTAATATTTCAAATTTATATTATGATATTAGTTAAAGTTAGATTAGAACGCCTTGCAGAGAAGTATTTCAATTCATTTCAAAAAAAAGGTGGATATGATACTGAATTTTATACTAAGTTTTATGACAATTATTTTATAAGACAGGGAAAGATAGAAACTATTAAAATATTTTATGATGATATTGATAAAAGTATAGAAACTAAAACAAACTTTTATTTAAAACTTAGTAAAAGAAATAAAATAATAATTATTCAAAAAAATTCTTGTGATTTAGAATTGATAAGTTTTATTAGAGAGAAATTTAAAGATTTAGAAAATCATCTTGGTGAAGATTCTAATTTTAAAGGTGTTAAGAAATATAATAATCCGAAATTTATAAAAAACTTCATGATAATTTTATTTGCTATAACTATACTAAGCATATATGGCGCTGGTATGACGTGGTCTTTAACTAATATAATTAATCCTCAACATGGTTTTAATTTTACTAAAACTACTTGGGTATTTTGGTGTTGGTTACCGATACCACTTTTATCCATTATTCTTGGATTTAAATATAATAGAGCCGGATTTAAATGTACTAAGAATATAGTAGGTGGCTTTATAATTGGATTTTTATTATTAATATATGGTTCATTTTGTTTATTTCCAGGATTTTCAAGAGATTATAGTGAAATAGATGCTTATAGGAATATAATAGATGCAGACTTACCAGATAATGGTGAACTTGAAATACAAGACTGGGAAACTTTTTTTGATCAAGATAAAACAGGATACGTTATAATAAATGCCTATTATGATCGAGAAGATGTAACTAACTTAGTTAATAGTATTGAAAACAATAGCAATTGGATTTTAAGTAAAGAAATAACTTCAGACTTAAAACTATTACTTCCATCACAATTAAGAAGTGATGACGATGCTTATTTTTCTATTTATAATATGAGTACTGCTCAATATAATACTTTACCTGAAAAATCAGGAGACTATGAAATATACGCTATGAAATATGATAAATCAGATAAACAATTAGAAATACATAAGTTTAATATTAACCTCATTTTTAATTAAATGAGGTTTTTAAGTGAATAAAAAAACTTTCTTGTAGGGTAGAGACTAGAAAAAAGCATAAAAAAACCAGGTATTATGTTTACCTAGTTAAATTTTAAATGGAGCAAGTGAGGAGAATTGCTTTATAATTTAATCTAGAAAGGTTAAATGCAAGATAATTATTTTTATGTTGTATA
>CAYWFZ010000039.1:0-17761 GCA_964458035.1 uncultured Muribaculaceae bacterium
CTTATGAGTCAAGCTTTAAGAAAGCTTGGTGGTGTTATAAATAAGACTAATACTACTGCAATATTTATAAATCAATTACGTGAAAAAGTTGGTATTATGTTTGGTAATCCAGAAACTACTCCGGGTGGAAGAGCATTAAAGTTCTATGCATCAGTTCGTTTGGATGTTCGTCGTGGTGAACAAATTAAGCTAGGAGATTCTGTTATTGGTAATAGAACGAATATTAAGGTTGTTAAAAATAAGGTTGCTCCACCATTTAAAACAGCAGTTGTTGATATTATGTATGGTGAGGGAGTTTCACATGAAGGCGAACTTGTTGATATTGCAGCTGATTTAGGAATTATTGAAAAAAGTGGTGCTTGGTATGCTTACAATGGTGAGAAAATTGGACAGGGTAAAGAAAATGCCAAGATATTCTTAAAGAATAATCCTGAAATTGCCGAAGAGGTAGAAGGATTAATTCGTGAACACTATGAATTTAAGGACTAATGTTAGTCCTTTTTTCTTTTTCCTTGTAAAATTTGACATTTTAAATTATAATTTAAGTATAGATATATAACTTCATGTGCTGTGAAGTTTTCTATAAATAGAAAAGAGGAGAATATGGAATTTAATACGATGTCCATAATAACACTTCTCATTGGTCTTGTAGTTGGTGCCGCAATTGTCGTTGTAGTTACAATATTATTTGGTGCTAATGCTAGAAAAAAAGCTGATAAATTATTGAAAGAGGCAAGTAAAGATGCTGAAAAGCATAAAAGAGATGTGCTTGCTGAATTAAAAGAAGAAAGTTATAAGTTAAAGCAAGAAACTGATAAAGAAATAAAAGAGAAAAAGGCAGAGGTACTAGCAAGTGAAGAAAGACTTTTGTCACGTGAAAAATCTTTAGATAAAAGAGAAGAAATGTTACAAAATCGAGATTCAATGTTAGAACAAAAAGATAATAATTTAACTGCTTTACAAAAACAAGTCCAAGAGAAAGAAAGTAAAATGGACGATCTTCTTAAAGAAGAATTGGAAAAATTAGAAACTATTGCAAAGTTTTCTAAGGAAAAAGCTCATGATGAAATCATGAAAAGAGTAGAAAGCAATATGGAAGTTGAAATTGCTGAATACATTAAAGAAAAAGAAGCTGAAGCTAAACTTGAAGTTGATGAAAAAGCTAAGAATTTACTCGTAAATTCAATGGAAAAATATTCTAATGATGTTACAAATATTCAAACTGTTTCAACTATAAGTTTACCAAATGATGAAATGAAGGGTAGACTTATTGGTAGAGAAGGAAGAAATATTCGTACATTAGAGGCTGTTACGGGCGTAGATTTAATAATTGATGATACACCTGAAGCTATAGTTATTTCTTCATTTGATCCTTATAGAAGAGAAATAGCTAAACAAACTATTGAAACTTTAATTAAGGATGGTCGTATTCATCCAACAAGAATTGAAGAAATATATGATAAAACTGTTAAAGATATTAATACGAGAATAATGGAAATTGGTAGAGATGCCATATATCAATTAGGATTATCTAAAATTGATCCTGAATTAGTACAAATAATTGGTAAATTGAATTTTAGAACAAGTTATGGCCAAAATGCTTTACAACATTCAATTGAAGTTGCTAATCTTGCTGGAATAATGGCAGGTGAGTTAGGTGAGAATGTAAATCTTGCTAAAAGAGCTGGCTTACTTCATGATATTGGTAAGGCTATTGACTTTGAAGTTGAAGGAAGTCATGTTGATATTGGTATTGATATTGCCAAGAAGTATCATGAAGATGATGTAGTAATTAATTCAATTGCATCACATCATGGTGATACTGCTCAAACAAGTGTTATATCATGTTTAGTTCAAATAGCTGATACAATGAGTGCTGCTCGTCCAGGAGCAAGAAATGATTCCATGGAAAATTATGTTCAACGTCTAGAACAATTAGAGAGTTTAGGTAATTCATTTAAAGGTGTTGATAAATCATATGCAATGCAAGCAGGTAGAGAAATAAGAGTTATTGTTAAACCTGATGAAGTTGATGATTTAGAAAGTTTTAAAATTGCACGTGAACTTAAAGATAAAATTGAGTCAGAAATGCAATATCCTGGAACAATTAAAATTACTGTTGTTCGTGAAACAAGAGCACAGGAAGAAGCAAAATAATGCTTCTTTTTTTTATATGTGTTATAATAAGCTCACTGAGGTGGTATAATGATTTGTCCGAATTGTCATGGCAATATTGAAGAAAACTTAGTTACATGTCCAATGTGTGGATATATATTGGATTATAAAAAGTTAAATATTAAAAGTGATTTAGATAAAAAATCTCGTTTTTCATTTTTAGTAACATATAATATTCGCTTTATTGCTAAAATACTAGCTCTAGTTGCAGTTATAATTTTGGTATTGTATGGATTATATTTTTATATTGCATCAAATTATGGAGATATTGATTATTTAAATATTGGTATAGTTTTACTAGTTTTAATAGTTTGTATATTTCTATTTGTTTTATTTTTTAAGAGCAAAAGGAAATGGTAATGTTATGCATTATGGTATTGATTTTTTAATTATTTTTCTTTTTCTACTTGTTATTGTTAGATTAATATTTAGATTTTTTACTAGGAATTATAGGCAAGCTTCTGGAGTAATAGTCGATTATAAAACGGAGATTTTTAATGCTCATGATAGTCATTATTATATACATAAACCTATAATTGAATTCTATGTTGATGGTGAGTGTTATCGTCTTGTAAAAGAGATTGGCTTTACAAGTTATAAAAAAGAATGGGAAAAAACAAAGCTAAAGAGATATATAAATATGGATATGAAAGTAAGATATGATGTAGAAAATCCTTGTAGATGCTATTCATTGATTACACCACAAATTTTACGAGTGCGATTTTTCTATAATTTACCAACAATAATAATACTTCTTATATTTTATGTAATTATAGTTCTTTATTTATATACTCAAATAAAAAAATAACACTTTTAAAGTGTTACTTTATTTTGCTGAATTCGCTTATAAAATATTCATCCGTCATACCAGATATATAATCGATTACTACTCTTGCGGTGCTTGTATTCTTTTTGTATTCATCAGACATATTATCTAAGTATATTTTAAATATATTATTGTCTTTATCAATGGTTCTATTTTCTAATACTTTATGTAGATAATCAAATAATTTATTAAACATATTTTCTATGTTTTTACGATCCTTTGCAGTATTTGCTTTATCATATATATGTTCTTGATTAAATTTTTTTAATTCTTTTACAGCATTGTATACATTTTCAGACATAGATATATAATCATGTCCAATGGATGATTCAATAATATCTTGTGTTATGGTACCAACGATATCTTTATTGGAATTACCTAAGATATTTTTTACACTTTCAGGTATTTCATTTATGTCAAATACCCCAAGTCTAACAGCATCTTCGATGTCTCTTCCTAGATATCCAATAATATCACTTATTCTTACTACACAACCCTCCATAGTCATAGGGACTAGTTTTTTTACATTGGCATTATCAACATAACAAGAGTTATAATCATGCAAAAAGTCTTCTTTAGTTTTTTTCTTTGGGCGATACTTAGCTTGGACAAACTCTCCGTTATGGCATAATATTCCATCAAGTGTTTGCACACATAAATTTTTACCAATCCCGTTATCTTCAAGATACATAAGTTCTCTTACAGATTGGACATTGTGCATAAAGTGACCTTCATTATAACGCATTGAGATTTTATCTAAAAAGTATTCTCCGACATGACCGAATGGAACATGTCCAATATCGTGACCTAATGCAATTGCTTCAATTAAGTCTTCATTTAAATTTAGAGCCCGACCAATTGTTCTTGCTATTTTACTAACTAATTGAACGTGAATAATTCTTTTAGATATATGATCGTTTTGCATATTTGAAAATACTTGCGTTTTATCAATGTATCTTGTATATGACAAACTATAAATGATTCTATCTATATCACGAAAATAATTTGGTCTGATGTCATCACTTAGATTACCAAATAATCTTATAGCGTCTTTATCCTTTGTTGCATAAGGGGATAGATATTCTTCATTTTTTAACATTATTTTTTTTATATCCATAGTACTTCACCTAACAAAATTATAACATTAATAATGTTTTAATGTATACAATTTATTGTGGTATAATTAGTTTGGGTGAAGTATGTATGAGAACTGAACATAATATTTTAATAGCGTTTATTTTAAATTTGTTATTTTCTATTTTAGAATTTTTTGGTGGGTTTTTCACTAGAAGTGTTGCAATCATGAGTGATGCTATACATGATATGGGTGATGCTTTATCGATAGGAGTGTCTTACTTTTTAGAAAAAAGAAGTAAGAAAGATCCCGATGAAAAGTATACATTTGGTTATGTTAGATATTCTGTATTAGGTGCATTTATTACAACAACTATTTTAACTGTTGGGTCTATTTTAGTAATCGCGTCTTCTGTAAAAAGAATAATTACACCAGTTGAAATTAATTATAATGGAATGATTCTTTTTGCTATATTTGGAACTATTATTAATTTCTTGGCAGCATTCTTTACACGAGATGGAGACTCATTAAATCAAAAAGCAGTAAACTTACATATGTTTGAGGATGTCTTAGGATGGGTAGTTGTCTTAATTGGATCTATTATTATGAAGTTTACTGATATAAGTTTAATAGATGCAATTATGTCCATTGGTGTTGCTTTATTTATTTTAATACATTCAGTTAAGAATTTAAAAAGTATACTAGACTTGTTTTTAGAAAAAATTCCTAGTAATGTTAATATTCAAGAACTAAAGAATCATATATTAAAGATAAAGGGAGTTGATGGAGTTCATCATATTCATGTATGGTGTTTAGATGAGTTAAATGTGTATGCAACTATGCATGTCGTAACAGAAGAAAAAAATATAAGTAAATTAAAGGAAAGCATTAGAGAAGAAATGACTGAACATGGCATTAAGCATGTAACAATTGAAATAGAGGATAATGCTTCTATTTGTGAAGATAAGGAATGTCATGTTGAAATTACTAATACAGGTGTACATAAACATCATCATTAAAAAAGAGGATTTTAATCCTCTTTTAAGTTTGCTTTAAATAAATTAAGTATGTCCATCCAAGAATTTACTCTTGTGAAGTTCGTTGCATATTCATTAAATACATTATTAAATATTATTGTTTTTATGCCATTCTTGTTTGCATTATCTAAGTTTTTAACAGAATCATCAATTAGTATATCAATATTATTTTCTTTACAAAATTTTCCTTTATCGGCAACACTTACATTAAGTTTATCAAAGTAGATATTATTTTTCTTTAAGTATTCGTAAGTTATTCCATAGGGATCTGGATATTCAGTTTGATTTCTTGCTGTTACTATGTGAATTGTATAACCCATTTCATGCAATTTATCTATAACATATTTAGCGTCATGTTTTAATTTTACGTAGGGAATTATTCTACTAAAAGCTTTTATTGTAAAATCTTTATAATTTGGAAATTTTTCTTCTAAGTCATAGTATGAAAATTTGTTGTTAATAAATTTCTCTTGTTTAGAATTTGTACAGAAAGCATACGCTTTAGTAATTAAATCATAGGAATCTGTTATAGTGTCATCAATATCAATACCTATCTTCATATTTATCACCGATTATATTTTATCATATTGAGTTATTTCTTTTGTTAAAAAACTTAAATAGAAGTGTTTAATAATTGTCAAAAAGTACAGTTTACAAAAATATATAAAATAAGATATAATAGTGGCAGAAATTTAAGGAAGTGAAGTTTATGGGATATTCAAGTTTTAAAAGAATTACTAAATCATTTAAGTTTGAAGGAGTTGCAGATAAAAATGATATACCTGCTTATGCTCAACAATATATAAAAAAAGAAAGGGTACTAGCGGTTTATAGAACATTAAGAGATTTTGGTATATTTACGGATAATAAAGTTATTCTATTTGATAATTTAAGAAAAAGAAAACATATTTATTCTATTCCTTATCAATCTATTTCAATGCTATCAATATGCTTTGGCGAGAAAACTGCTGAAGTAACTTTATTTATTGATTCAGGATGCGAAGTTAATCTAAGGTTTGTTAATATGACACCGAAAGACAAGTTAAATTTGCGTATTTTATATACTTGTATAGATAAGATAAGTTCTTCGCAAGACATGGTTGCTGAAGATATGAATGCTTTAATTAAGAAAAAGAAAGATTCTAAGAAGTAGAAACACTTCTTTTTATTTGTCTTATATAAAAAAACGTGATATTATAGGTTGCAAAAAAAAGGGGGATATTTATGTTAGGAAGAGAAGTAGACGTTGAAGAAGCTTTGAGTAATACTGAGAAAGTTATGAAAAGTGAAAAAACTTTAGTAGATAAGCATGGTAAGTATGCACCAATTTATATAGCTCCAACAGGTAATGTAATTGATGCTATAAAAGTTCACAATGATATTAATGTGAAAAGGGCTTTAACAGTTGGAAGTCAAGGGGCTTTTGCTTATGAGATAGCAATAAACACTGATGCTGAAGTTATAGACTGTTTTGATATAAATATTTTACAATATATGTTTTTTGAGTTATTTAATGCAGCACTTATGTATCTTGAACATCCTGAATTTATTAAGTTCTTTTTACCTGTAAAGCATCCGATAGGTAGAATTCAAGTATTTAATGATATGTTTGATGAAGATTATTTTTTTGATATTATTGCTTTTATGGATGGACCCGCGCAAGTATATTGGTCAAAAATGTTTATGATGGTAAAAGACTTAAGAGATTTATTTAAAACAAATTTGTTTTTAACAGCTTATCCACTTAACTATGAATATTTAAGTTCTTTTGCTTCTTTATATAAACCGTATGAATATGAGGTCTTAAAGTCAAAATTATTAAGTGGAAAGGTAAAAATAAACTATCATATATGTGATCTTGGTGATATACATAAAGAGTTTGCTGGTAATGTCTATGAGTTAATCGTGTTTGGTAATATCTTACAATATTATAAAAGCATTCCTAAATTTGATAATATCGTGATGGTAAATAAAGCAGTTAAAGAAAACTGGGCACCTATGTTAAGTGAAGGTGGAGCTTTAGAATTATGTTATGGTTTTGAAACTGTTACATCTGGACTTATTCAAATGCTAGGTATTGATGATCCAGCTTTAAATCCGCTTGATATGCCATTACCACTTGCAAAAATGATTAATGATGATGTAATAAAAGATAATTTTATCACTCAATTTTATAAAAGATATGGAGATAATTATTCAATTGATTTTATTGGTCAAGTTGAAAGAGAACATCCTAAATCTAAAAATGTAATATTAAGTTATAAAAAGAGATAGAGCTTATGAATTTATTTCATAAGTTTTTTTATTGACTTCAATTTTTTAATTGGCTATACTAAATGTGTTTATAAAAAAGGGGAGGAGAAATATGCCTTATGATAATAGACTAAATGCTTTATTTAATCTATTAGGTTGTGATGAGAAAGTAAGTAAAAGCAAGGTATCAAGACAATATAAAAAGCTTTATGCAAAATATCTTTCCGGACTAATTGATGTTAATGAATTTGTTTTAATTGAGTCAGCTTATAAAGAAATATTAGATTATTATGAGGGAGTAGAGACGCGAAAAGAAGAAGAAAGAGATGCTCGTAAGAAAATTATTCTTTATGAAACTATGAAGATGAATGAGGAAATTAGAAAACAAAAGGAATTAGAAGAGCATAAGGGAAGTATTTGGGTATTCTTTGAAAATTCAAGAGATGCAGAAATAACTTGTGGATTTGATGATTATATAGAATATATTAAACAAAGTGTACTTGATAATTTAGATCAATCTTATAAAGAAATGTATAATGAGTTTTTAGAATTGTTTTTGAAGTTGTGGAGTAAAGTGTATGAACATATTATGGTTGTTGAAAAAAACATCATAAAAAAAGATAGAATTGATGATGATTTTCGACTTGCATTTGGTGAAGATGAATTAACAGATACTTACTTTATAAAGAATAGGTTATATTCTCCTTATGGTAAATTTAGTAGACTTTTAGAATTATCTCATATGTTAAGTTCTTTAGTTCCTGATGAAAAAGAAAATTATTTTTTAGATGTTCATCTTGCTTCTATGGCTAAATTCTTTTTATTAGGATACGGTGTTTCATATTTTAGTGATATTCCAATTTATTCTTTTGTGGTAAATACAAGAGTTATACAGTTTAAACAGGAATATTATGAGATATTTGATAGTGAAGTAAGAAGTGGAGTTAGAAAAAGTCCGTTTGTTGATAATTTAGAACTTCTTAGTTATGTTGGTAAAAAGATAGATGATTTTAATAAAGAAAAAAAGTATGAGTTAAAATAAGAAAAATGGTGAAAGTATGATGGGAAAGCAAATAGATGAATTAACTAGTAAATATAAATTAACTAAAAAGGAACATGATGAAGTTTTAGAAACAATAAAGAAAGATTTGTTTTCAGGTGTGTCAAAGGATGAAAATCCGTCTATTATGTTTGTTGTTGGTCAACCTGGGTGTGGTAAAACAACTTTTATAAATAATTCGAATTTAGAAAAATACGTAATTATTAATTCAGATGAGTATCGTAAGTTTAGTAAATATTCTAGTGAAATCTTAAAGAATTATCCAACTGATTATGCCAAACTTACAAACTATGATGCTCACCTTTGGGGAGATGAACTGTTTAATTATGCAGTAGAAAATGGTTATTCACCTTTAAGAGAAAAAGCTCCATTAGATGATAGTTTATTAGATGTAATAAAAGAAATACCTAGCAAATATGAGATTATTATTAATGTAGTTGTTGCTGGTAATTTAGAAAGTTTACTTGCTACAAGAGAAAGATATGAAAAAGAATTATTAAATTCAAGTAATGCTAAATTATCAAATATTGAATCTCATAATAAGTGCTATAGCTTTTTATCTACTTTTATTTTAAAGTGTTTAGAACTTGGGATAAAAGTAAATTATGTTATACCAAATGGTGAACAATTTGAAATTATTTCAATAATAGATAATCATTTGAGCCTATTAGATGAATATAGAAATGAAAGTAATAAACAAACTCTTCTTTCATATTACAAAAGAATTGACGCTATTAAACAAAGTATGATAAAAAGAGGCGCACCTAAGAATCAATTTGATGAACTAGATAAAATAGAACGTGTTTATAATGAACTAAAAAAATAAAAGAAGCTAAGATTCTAGCTTCTTTTTTAGTCTATTAAAATCATTTATTCATAGTCATTAATTTGATATAATATAGTTAATATTTTTATTTGGAGTTAAAAAGAAAGGAGATGTTTATTTTGAATAATTTAGAAGTTATAAGTAGTACAGAAGAGTTTTTAGTTTTTAAAACCCAAGAGCAAGAAAAAGGAATTGCAGTTAGATATGAAAATGAAAATTTATGGATGACACAAAAAGCTATGGCTGAGTTGTTTGATGTTAATGTTCCAGCGATTAATAAACACTTAAATAATATCTACGATGAAGGAGAACTTAATAAAGATGCAACTATTTCCAAAATGGAAACAGTTCAAAAAGAAGGAAATCGAGATGTAAAAAGGAGTGTTGAGTTTTATAGCTTAGACGCAATTATTTCTGTAGGTTATAGAGTTAATTCGCGTCGTGCTACGCAATTTAGACGTTGGGCTACACAAGTATTAAAAAAGTATACTATTGAAGGATATGCTTTAGATAAAAAAAGAATGGAAAATGGGACCTTCTTAAATAAAGACTATTTTGAAAAACTTTTAGAAGAAATAAGAGAAATTCGTTTGAGTGAGAGAAGATTTTATCAAAAAATTACTGATATATATGCGACAAGTATAGATTATGATGCTACCTCTCCAACAACTATTGATTTCTTTAAAAAAATTCAGAACAAAATGCACTACGCTATAACCCATCAAACAGCTGCTGAAATAATTTATAATAGAGCAGATCATACAAAAAATAATATGAATTTAACTTCTTGGAAAAATTCTCCAAATGGTAAGATAATGGAATCTGATGTAGTAATTGCTAAAAACTATCTAACTAAAGAAGAAATTAAAGATTTAGAAAGAATAGTAAATGCATTTTTAGAACTTGCAGAGAGAAGAGCAGAAAGACATATACCTATGACTATGGAAGATTGGAGTACGAGAATAGATAAATATTTGCTAGCAGATGATTTAGATATTTTAAAAGATGCAGGTAGAATATCTCATGAAATAGCTGTTGATAAAGCATTAAGTGAGTTTGAAAAGTATAGAATTACGCAAGATAAATTATTTGAATCGGATTTTGATAAATTTATAAAGGATGTAGAAAAAAAATAAAATAAAAGAAGCTAAGATTCTAGCTTCTTTTCTAATATATTAATAAGTACATTGAATATGAAAGATAATAAAGATAATATTAAAATACCACACATAACTAAAGATAGATTAAATACTTGAGTACCATATAATATTAAGTAACCAATACCTTTTTTACAACTTAGAAATTCACCCATTATTACTCCGATTAAAGACATAGAGATATCTATTTTTAAAGCAGAAATTATTTCACTTTTTGATGATGGTATAATTAGTTTTGTTATTATTTGTATTTTTTTTGCTCCAAATACTTTAAATAATTTGATGAGGTCGTGCTCGCATGCTTCCATACCATTTAGTAAGGTCAAACTAGTGACAATTACACTTATAAGAAGAGAGTTGAATATAATAGACTTGGTAGTTGCACCTAACCATATTATTATTAAAGGACCTAAAGCTACTTTTGGTAAACTGTTTAAGGCAACAATAAATGGGTCCAGAATCTTTTTTAGGGTTTTAAAAGAGTAGAGCAAAAGAGCAAAAAGGTACGCAAATATAAATGAAAGAAAAAATGATATTAATACTTCATATGAAGTGGTAGTTATATGAATAAAAAGATTATTTTCACGTATTAAATTAATGAGTGTTTCAAATACTTTTGATGGAGATGAAAAGATAAATGAATTAATAATGTTTAAACGTGATAATATTTCCCATAGGCTTAAGAATAAAATGAGTAATGAAATCTGACTTAAGCGAATGATTATTTTATTTCTTTTTATTCTTTTTAAATATAACTTATGTTCGTTACTCATAATCAATATTACTCCTTATATCATCATATAAAATATTAAAAATACTTTCTTTTCTTCTTTCATTTGGCAATATATCAGAATTAAAGTTAAGCTTGTATACAGCTTTAATTTTTCCAGGACGTTTTGTAAGAATTAGTACGTCATCACTTAAACTTAGAGCTTCTTCAATATCATGAGTTATAAGAATAGTTGTGATATTAAGTTCTCTTATTATTTTATATACGTCATTACTTATATTTTTTCTTGTTTCAATATCTAGTTTGGAAAATGGTTCATCTAAAAGTAAAATATTTGGTTTAATTGCAAGAGTACGAATAAGTGCTAGTCTTTGTTTCATGCCTCCAGATAAATTATTTGGGTATTCATCTTTAAATTCATATAAATCATATTTTTTTAGTAAGTTATTAATATATTCTATAGACTCTTTATTACGCATTTTTTTAATATTAAGTCCTAAGCAGGCATTATCAAATACAGTTAACCAAGGTAGCAGAGCACTTGATTGCATCATGTATCCAATTGTAAGTGTGCGATTATTTCTTATAATTCCAGAACTAGGTTGTTCAAGTGAAGTTATTAGGTTTAGAAGAGTAGATTTACCACATCCTGATGGTCCAACTATACTTGTTATTTTGTTTTCCTCAATATTGTAAGTTATGTTATCTAAGGCTTTTATTTCTTTAGTAGCTGTATGATATGTTTTAGATAAATTACATATATTAATCAAGTTCATAGATTAAATCTTTATAATCTACATAATTTTCTAAATCTTTATTATCTATCATGATGTCTTCAAGATTTTTAAATGCATCCTCTGGAATCTCTGGTGTTTTAAACCATGAGTCAGCATTTTTATAATTCGTAATCATTGTCTCTAAATCATTTATGCTTGTATCAGGGAATTCAGATATGATAACTTCAGCTATTTCTTTAGGTGTGTGAGTATTAACATATTCTAAACCTTTTTTTATTCCATTATAGAATTTTTTTATGATGTCTTTATTTTTTTCAATATAACTTTTTTTAGCATTAAATGCTGTATAAGGAACAACACCTGAATATGTACCTACTGAATCAGCTATGAAGCCATATCCTTCTTTAACTAACTTTGTTGCATTAGGTTCACTTAGTGTTATAAAAATGCGTCAGCTAATTTATATTATTTTGAAGTAAAACTGATATAAACTGGTAAAAAGATATATGAAGAGTAATAAATATTCTTTACTTAATATGAGGGAGAAATCTATTAAATGGATAAAATCAAAATTGAAACAATTACAAATTTATTTGAAGGAAATAAAATTAGAAGTGTTTGGGATGGTGAAAAAGAAGAATACTATTTTAGTGTTGTAGATGTTATTAAGGCATTAACTGATAGTAATAATCCAAGAAATTATTGGAATATGTTAAAAAAAAGAATAACTGAGGAAGAGAAAAGTGAACTGTACACAAAATGTGTACAGTTGAAAATGCAAGCACAAGATGGAAAAATGAGAGAAACTGATACACTAGATACAAAAGGAATATTTAGACTAATTGAGTCTGTTCCATCTCCCAAAGCTGAACCTTTTAAGATTTGGTTGGCTTCTTTAGGAAATGAAAGAGTAAATGAGATTTTTGATCCGTCAGCAGCGATAAATCGAGCTGTTCAATATTATCGTGATAAAGGATATTCAGATGATTGGATTGAAAAACGAATAAGGTCTATTATTAACAGAAAAAAACTTACTGATGGTTGGAAAAGTGGTGGAATAAGCGAAGACTATGAGTATGCTGTTTTAACTAATGAAATATATAGGGAATGGTCCGGTATGAATGTAAATGAATACAAAATTTTAAAAGGAATAAGAAAAGAATCTTTAAGAGATAATATGTCTGAAATTGAAGTTGCATTAACTGATTTGGGAGAGATTGCTGTTTTAGAACTTATAAAGAAGAGAAGACCAATCGGGTTGAAAGAAAACATGTTAATAGCTAGGGAAGGAGGGGAGACAGCAAAAATCGCGAGAGATGATCTTGAAAGAAAACTGGGGGAAACTATTATAAATAGTGTTAATGATTTAAGTTATAGTTATATTGAAGAAAAAGAAGAAGATTTCTAATTTTGAAATAAATAAAAAATGTGATAGAATAGTTGACATATAAAAAGGAGAACAATTCTATGGATGGAAAAGTATTAGTGTTATGTGATGAATTACCTAAAGATTATGGAAGATATAGTGTTAAAGATGCAAACTATTTAGCAAGTGATTTTTGTGAACAAAATGATGATTCACAAAAACTATTTGTTACTTGGGATGCTATTATTCCAGATGATATAGAGTTTCTTGACAGATGTGCACACTATGCAAGAACTTATGAAGAAATACCTGCAGACTTTGCGTTTTGTAAAAAGGGTAAGATAGATCCAAAATACGGGAATATTGGTAAGAGCATTCAAGAAGATAGTTATTTAGAGGCTTTAGAATCTGGTATTGCTTATTTACGTAGTCTTGCTGCAAAGGGTGAAGATATTCAGGGTATGGCGATTGATATGGCTTTTGAATATCCTTTTAGAGCGATGCAAAGATTTTTAGAAGATTTTTCTGGTGTTTTAAACAAGCACAATGTTGCTACAGTTATGCCAACAGTTAAGAATGATACTGATCCAGAGGTGTTGAGAAAAAGACTTATGATATTAGAAGCTTGGCAAAATCAAGATAAGTTTATGCGTGATGCTATGAGTGGCGCAATAGTTACACCAGTAGTTTCTTATGATGACTTTGGTGAAGTTTATTCTAAACCTGATGAAGAAGTAATAAAAATCATGTCGTTGCCTCTATTTGGAAGACCAAAAAGATAATGAAGAGAAATATTTTTCTCTTTTTATTTTACAAAGTTTAAATATTTAACTATAATAAGTGATAAGTAGGTGGATTATGATAGAACTTAGAAAAATGGCCTCAGAAGAAATAAATAATAAACCATTTCTGATAAATCATATATATGATTTATATAGTCATGTTGAAGATTCGTTTTTTGAGTATACATATAATGGAGAAACTAGATGGGTATATTCTTATGGCAAGAACTGTATGATTATTGCGATAGATGGTGAATACATTGCATATGCCACCTTTATGATAGATGATGATTATAATTTAACTTTTATGGAGTTTGATAATTTTTCAGTTTATAGACATAATGATGGAAGTTTAGTTTTATTAAATGATGGAAGTAACGTGTCTGAGGCATTAGAGATGCATAAAAGAGGTGATTTAAAAGAAAATGAATTAAATGGCATTATAATTCATAGACAGATTAATAATAAGACCCATGAGGAAATGGCAGTTGCATATCTTTGTGTTTACCGAGATTCTAAGTATTTCTTTCCTTTCAATTTTAAGAAACCTTTCTTTGTTGCGTTTATGAAGGGTAAAAAGAAACAGAAGTACTTGCTGTATGAAACGGGAACTGACTATTATAGTTACGATATTATTACTTTAAAAGAATTTGGATTAATGGATTTTTTGAAAGAGGGGTCATTTACTTTACAAAAGGAAGATCCAATTAGAAGATACTTTAAAGTAAAATGTGAAAACAAAGTGGGTAAGTGTACACTTTTATATCCTTTTAGTCATCCATATAAAATAGATGAAATTGATGCGTTAATTCATAATAAGGGCTTTACAAGGAAAGTTTCTGAAAATACTTTAGGATATTATAATGGAATGTATCCAGAAAGAGATGAATTTTATGCACTTGTAGAAGCAATAAAAGTGTATGATAAAAAAATTGAAGATGATATTAAGAAGTTGAGTTGCTAAGCAATTCTTCTTTTTTTTTTATTTCTTTTTAATAAAATGATAAAAACATATTGACAAGTATATTATCTTATTAATATAATGTTAATAACAAAGAGAAAGAAGGAATTAAAAATGAAAGATTTTACTTTAGAAGAATTATATGAGAAAGGAGAGAAGATGCATCATATTACAAACACTGCATATCCTTTAAGACCAACATCGCTTTTAAGATACAAAATTAAAGATAAAGATGAGATAAGAAAACTTCTTAAAGAAGATATTGCAAAACTTGATGAGTTATCACTTTATGTTCATGTTCCATTTTGTCAAAGTAGATGTAGATTTTGTGAGTATGCTGTAGTTTCTGGAGATGATTTTAATAAAAAAGAAGAATATGTTAATGCTCTTTTAAAGGAAATAGACATGTATAAGAGTATTATTGGAGATAAGTTAATAGTTGGTTATGACATGGGTGGCGGAACTCCAACTCAACTTGAAACAGAACAAATAAGAAGAATAACTGAACATTTACATGAATCTTTTAATTTTAAAGACACATGTGTTGCTAGTGTTGAAACTACTCCTGTTATTGCTGCTCGAGATTATGAAAAAATAGCTGCATTAAAGGAAATGGGCTATGATCGCATTAGTATGGGTATACAAACTATTAATCCTAGACTTCTTGAAGCATTTGGAAGAGAGGGAAACAATAATATTTATAGGCAGGCAACAGATAATATTAGACGTGCTGGATTCGACCGTTTTAATGTTGATTTGATGTATGGATTTTTAAATCAAGATATGGATGATTTTAGAGCGACGCTTGAATATGCTATAAGTTTGAATCCTGAATATATAACACTTTATAGAAATAGATATAAGGGAACAAAGATAGCAGATGAAGCTGAACATGTTACATTAGACAAAGTAAATAAACAATATAAGGAAGCTTGGAGAATATTAAATGAAGCAGGTTATGTGACTCCATATGGTAAAAATACTTTTAGTAAGGTTGAGGGAGATTATGGAACAAGTGATTATTTAACTAAAAGAGTAATTGAAGGAGTTCCTTATGTGGGTCTTGGATTAGGTGCTCAAAGTTTTGGACATCAATACTTAGCATATAATTCAGGTGCTGCTACGAAGACTTTACAAAACTATTTTGAAAATATTGAAAATGGTGAATTTCCAATTCAAGATATTTATCCACTTCCATTAAGTGAAGCTATATCTAAAATGATTTCAGTTGCATTCTATTTTGCTTTTTTAGATTTAGATAATTTCAAGAAAAGATTTAATATAGATTTTTTAGAATATTTTAAAGATGAAGTTGAATTTTTAACAAGTAGAGGATTAATTGAAATAAAGGAGAATGTAATGATTGTTACAGAAAAGGGTGTTGAGAATGTTGGTGGTGTTATACCAATGTTTTATACAAAAGAATCTCGTGAGGAACTAATGAATATGAAGGGATTGTTCTAAGTTGCAAATTGTTAGAGAAAAAATCAAAAATATAAAAAAAAGAATTATTCCTCTAAAAAATCTAATTAAATATGAAAATATTGATGTAACTTATTTAAATAAAATACTTAATGAAGTAATAAGTGAGAATGTCTATAATACTTTTGATTTATTAAAACTTGTTATGCATAATTATAAAGGGGACATAATAGATGCCATAAAAAGAATAGAAGACTATTCTAATGTAAGATTTAATTGTTACTATGCTTGCAATCTTTTAAAAGAAAAGTTAGAGAGTAATAATATAAAATCTTATATTATTAGTTATAAATCAATAGGTTTCTCTAATGATGCAGGAGACTTATTAATAAAAGAAGCACATATGTCTTTAGTTATTCCAACTGTAAGAAACAATAAAGTATATTACATTTTAATGGACCCGGGCTTGAGAATACCTGCATGTTTAGAATTTTATAGAGAAAATCTAGAGACTGATATAGAAATTGATAATGATAGAATAACAATTAAAAAGTTTGATGATCCAATATACAACTATACGATGATTATGGAGGGATTCAATAGATATACAGATAGCACTAGTTATACTTGTCAGGAATATTTTGACCTTGATCATGAAATAGTTAATCCGAGTGATGTTTTATTCCCAGGAGTATTTTATGTTCTTTTTGGATATCGCGCTATTAGATTTAGTGAGAATCCAGAAATGCGTGCATGCATCAAGTTATTGTTAGTAGATGAATGCTTAGAAATATCTTGGAGTGATAAAAAAACTTATCTAACTTTTGCAGAAATTAATAACATGAGTGATGCTAAATTAAGAAGAATATTAAAACATGCTACTAAAATATTAGATATAGATGATTATGAATTTATGATTCTTATTAGATTTATTTTAAATATAAAAGATGAAATAAAGAACACTTTACTTTACAGTGTTCTTTAATTTTGGGTAAATATTATGATAGAATTAGAGTGGTGTATGTTATGAATTATATAGTAATAGCAAATATAGTTGCTTTAATAGGTTCACTTTTTATGGTTGTTGCAAGCTATGTTAAAAGTGATAAAATGTGTGTTTTATTACAATCTATTCAGATATTTATGTTTATAATAAGTAACATATTACTTAAAGGATTAACTGGTGTTATTATAAATACACTTAGTTTAGTAAGAAATATATTAACGTATAAAAAGAAATTAAACACATTTATAAAATATGCTTTATTAGTAGTTATTGTTGTTTTATCAGTTATTTTTAATAATTTAGGTATAGTTGGTTATTTACCTTTAATTGGTACAATAGTATTTACTA
>CAYWFZ010000040.1:0-17131 GCA_964458035.1 uncultured Muribaculaceae bacterium
AATAAAAAAAGACATCTAAGCGAAAGCTTAAATGTCAACCCATAAATAAGGAAGACATTCGACACACCACTGTTAAATGCTCCTTTTATATTGTATGAAGTTTCCTTCACCTACATACATAATAACAAATTATTTATTGTATTTCAAGTTAATTAAGATTCCATAATTGGAATTTTCCAGTTATCTCATTAACTTCTTCAGTATTTCCGTAAATTATTGCACCAAGATATTCTAGATTATCATTTTCTTTTGAGGCAACAGAGTTAATAAGTTCTTCATCAGTTCTAGTTTCTAACATATCTCTGGGATAGTCAGCTACTAATAGATTTTTATTTTCCTTAGCCTTATCAATAGCGGCCTTTAATTTACTTGGTTTAACTTTTGTAACAATAAATGGGAATCTACTTATACCTAAGTGATCTACACCAGAGGCATCAGTTAAAGTTTTCTTACCCATAATTTCTGCATCAGAATATTTCCCGATTGAAACTGCTAAATGACCAATAACATTTAATGCCGTAGCAGCATCGACATTAGTTGCAATAATTCCTACAATTTTTTTATCTTCGTAATTCATAATTTTATTCTCCTTCATTTTTTAATTTTAAAATAAAGGAGTAAGGGCATTTTCAAGCACCTCGATTTTTGCCCATAATTCTCCGCCATGCATTCTTCTTGGAAAATTTTGCATATCTTTCTTCACCCCTTAGAAAATAATTTCTCTAAACTTGCCCGTATTATAACAAATTTAACTGGTTTTGTAAAATGTGCTATCTAAATGTACAAATGTATGATAAAATAATTAAAGAGGTATAGTATGGAAGAAGAAATAAAATATTTTACAGTAACTCAATATAATCAAGCTATTAAGAATTTTCTTGATTCCAAAGAAGAGTGCAGAAATGTACATCTTAAAGCTGAAATATCAAACTTTAAAGGTCATACTAGGGGGCATTTATATTTTACTTTAAAAGATGAAGAATCTCGTATAAGTGCCGTAATGTTTTCTGGATGTGCAGCAAATCTAACATTTACCCCCAAAGATGGAGATGAAGTGTTAGTTGATGGTAGAATAAGTGTCTATGTTCCTAATGGAGGATATCAAGTTTACGTTGATGAGATGAAATTATCAGGAAATGGAGACTTGCTAAAGAAGTTTGAAGAACTAAAGAAAAAACTTATGGATGAAGGTCTATTTGATGCATCAAAGAAAAAACCAATCCCGAAGTTTCCAAACAAGATTGGTATTGTAACTGCACCAACTGGAGCAGCCATAAGAGATATCTTATCAACTATAAAAAGAAGATATCCTTTATGTGAAACAATTCTTTTCCCATCTCTTGTTCAAGGCGAAGAAGCTAAATTTGATGTGGTAAGGCAAATTGAGGCAGCGCAAGACTATGACTTAGATGTTTTAATAGTTGGAAGAGGTGGAGGTTCCATCGAAGACTTATGGGCATTTAATGAAGAAATAGTTGCTCGTGCAATATATGCATCGCGTATTCCAATAATATCAGCTGTTGGGCATGAACCAGATTTTACGATAGCAGATTTTGTTGCGGATTTGCGTGCACCAACACCAACCGGAGCAGCAGAAATGGCTGTACCAAATATGGTGGATTTAATTAATTACATAAGGCAAATCGAAATACGTTTAAATAAAAATGTAACGAACAAGATAAATTATCTTATGGATTATTTCAAAAAAATAAGTACCAGTTATGTTTTATCAAATCCACTTGCAACATTTGAAATAAAGGAACAAAAACTTGATACACTTATAGATAGGATAATAAAGGATGTAAATCATAAACTTGAGATGAGTAAGACAAGATATAATAATATTACGTCCTCTCGCGTACTAACTAAACCAGAGGAATTATTTATCCCATCTCATAACAGTTTAGAACTTATTATGAATAAACTTGAACTATTAAATCCCTTAAGTGTACTAAAAAAAGGATATTCGGTTGTAAGACAGGACAATAAAGTAATCAGGTCAGTTAAAGAAATAAAAGTAAATGATGAATTAGATATAAAACTAATCGATGGTGAAATAAAAACTAATGTTAAGGAAGTGAAATAATATGGCAAAAAAAGAAGAAACAGAAAAAAAATTTGAAGAATTAATGGATGAACTTGAAGTTATTGTAAAAAATCTTGAAGAAGGCAACACAGATTTAGATGAGACAATAAAAAAATATACAGAAGCAATGAAAATTGTAAAAATCTGTAATGAAAAGTTAGAAAATGCTACAACTGCAGTTAATAAAATCCTAAATGAAAATGGAGAATTAACTGATTTTGAAGTAAATCCAGAATAAAGGCACTAGTTTAAGTGCTTTTTTTGTATAAAAGAGTCGAATATGGTCACACTAGTAATAGGTGATATTATGAAAAAAGGATTAAATTTTCTGATTTTACTAATGTTTATTTTTATGCCATTAGATGTACTAGCTTTTTCTGATTATATAATCCCAGGTGGAGAAAATGTCGGAATAGAAGTAAAGTATAATGGTGTTTTAGTTATAGGTTTTTATAAAATAGATGACAAGTATAATAAAAACGATATTGAAGTAGGGGACTATATAACACATGTTAATGGCGCAAGCATAAATACTATAGATGAATTAGTTGAAAATATTGAAAAAAGTGAAGTAGATGGAAAAGTAAAATTGACTATAAAAAGAGATAATAAGACTAAAGAAATTGATTTTAATTTAGTAAAGAAAAATAACATTTATAAAACAGGTTTATATATAAAAGATGGAATAACAGGAATTGGAACTTTAACATTTATTGACCCAGAAACTAAGGTTTATGGTGCTTTAGGGCATGAAATATTAGAAAGTACAACTAATAAATCAGTTGAGGTAAGAACAGGTTCTATATATGAGAGCAAAGTAACAAGTATAGATAGATCAACTAACGGTTCTCCAGGTACCAAAAATGCCAAATTCTTCTACAATAATAAGTATGGAGACATAAACAAGAACACTACTTATGGAATATACGGAAACTACAATGCAAGTCTCACTAAAACACCAATGAAAGTAGCATATGCTGATGAAATAAAAACTGGATCAGCTAAGATACTTACAGTTACACAAGATGACAAAGTAAAAGAATATGAAATAAACATTACTAAAATTGATAAGAATTCTAAAATTAAAAATCTTCATTTTGAAATAGTTGATAAAGAACTATTAGAAACTTCAGGAGGTATTGTTCAAGGTATGAGTGGATCTCCAATTATTCAAAATGATAAAATAATTGGTGCTGTTACACATGTCGTTGTCGAAAATGTAAAAAGAGGATATGGAATATTTATTACAACAATGTTAACCGAAGGAGAAAGGGAAGAATAGATAATTCTCCTTTTTTATTTTTATTTAAGTATATTTTATGGTATAATTTAATTATACTAGGATGTGTATAATATGTTAAAAGTAATTACTAAAAAAGATATTGAACTATTAATCAATTTTTATGAAAATATAAATAATTTAGATGATGATCATATAAGACAAATATATGACGATCTTGAATATTCTAAATTAATGTTTGCTAGTATAAATAAAGAAAAAATTGATTATCTTTTAAGCGTTAATATAATTAATAATAATTATCATATGGAAAAAATCTTATTTAAAGAATATGATGAATCTTTAACTAAAGATTTAATAAGTTTTGCTATAACAGAACTTCGAAAAGATGATCGTGGACTTAATGTAATATATGATAACTTTCCTTATGATGAAGTAATGAATGAAATAATGTTAGAGCAAGGATTTAAATGTAATTATTTAAACATGTCATGGTCTTATAGTGGGTTACATCAAGAGCTAATTAAACCAAGTATTTCCCTTAATGATAAAAAAGATGATGTAATTATCTACATCTATAGAAGACTAATTGAAGATATAAAAAGTAATGATATTTATCTTGGAACCAATTCTTTAATACCAGATATAAGTACTATTAGATTAGAAAACACTAATGTTGCTGTAACAAGAGATGAAGCGGGTAATGTTACAGGTACTTTAAGATTTGGGATTGTATCTAATAGTATTTTGCTTGATAGCATGTATGCAGATGATGAATTAATTTATAGAGACTTAATCAATTTAGTTAGAAATTTAACAAATAAAGATATTGAAATAAGTATTACTCCATCTCGAGTAAATATAATAAAATTACTTGAAAGTTTTGGTTTTAAAAAAATCCAAGCTGACTATATTTTTAAATTAAATTAAATTAAATTAAATTAAAGGAGAAAGTTTATGAGTAAAAAGGAGAAAACACGTGAAAAGAATTTATCTTTATTAATTGTATCTGTACTTTTACTTTCTATTTTTATCATTGCTATTGAAGTCGTATCAGTTAATAGAGAAAATAGAAAAGAAAAAGAAAAATTAAGTGAAAGTAAAATGTCTAAAACGGAGAATACAACCACGAAAAAGGATTCATTTTATGACACATCTAACATGACGTTTACCCAATTAGACTTAAATAATCCAGCACAATTAAGTAATACATGTATAAATGGATGTAATTTAAAAATTGTTGGGAACAGTATAATGTTAATCATAAAGAAAAATAATGAAACAGGTGAATATCGTTTAGATTTAGTAAATGAAAACAAGTCAATATTTGAAAATAAATTACTTGGTACTTCTTTAGACGGATCATCTTTATCTAACTATGGTGAGTATAAAGTTTTAAAAGTAAAAATAAAAAATAATGAATATTTTTATGACTACGCATTATTTATTGATATAAATGGAAATACTGATGAAATATCTAGTTTAAATGCTAATGAAATGGAATTTTTAGAAAATGGAGTAGTGTACTATTATGATGTATGTGGTGATACACAAGGAACAGGAAAGAAAGTAAAAGCTGTAAGAGCACCATTTAGTGATAAGCCAGCAATTATATCAAGTACTCCTGCGTCATTTAGCTGGTGCGAGTAACTTGTAAAGTTTTAGTTAAAAATAACGCTTTAATGAACACATAGGTTAGTATATATACTATAATAATATTAGAATTGAGGTAGATTTATGAATACAGAAATATTAAGACAAGGTGGAGTAAACTTAGAGAGTGCCTTAGAGAATCTTGGAGACATGGATATGTACAATGAAATAGCTCATGACTTTTTAACAGAGTCTGAAACGCGTATCCCAAATATTAAAGCTTACTATGAAAGCGAAGACTTAGTAAACTATGAAGTATTAGTTCATGCTATGAAAAGTGATTCTAAATATTTAGGATTTACGAAACTCGCAGAACTATCCTACAGCCATGAATTAGCTAGTAAGGAAAATAATATAGCATTTATAAAAGAAAATTATAATGAATTAATGGAAGAGGCAAACAGAATTATAAATTTATTACACCAATATTTGGAGGGATAATATGCAAATAAATGATTTATTTGGTATGGTGCCATCTATAATCGGTAATTTTATAACAAGTATTTACTGTGTAAGTAAAAATGATGATATTCTCTATAAATTAGAGTATACGGGATCTTCATTAAAAATAGTTTCCAAGTCACCATATAAAGAATTATTAAGTTGTTTAGATAACAATAATGGTATTCTAAAAGAAATAGAAGAATCTAATAAAGTCAAAAAGTTTATCAATAATAATTTAATTCTTTATTCAGAAACTGTAGATGATTACAAAGTAATTATATTAAGTAATTTAGAGGAAGAAAAGAAGGAAGTTCAAGATAAGTTAACTATACTTATTGCTGATGATTCGCCTGTAATTACAAAGTTCTTTACTAAAACATTTGAATCGGACTTTAATATTCTAGTTGCTAAAGATGGTGACGAAGCTATTAAAACAATCGAATCTAATTTAAATAATTCATCATTTGTTGGTGCATTTATTGATTTACAAATGCCAATTAAAAGTGGTTATGACGTACTAGATTATTTAAGTTCCAATAATTTATTTGCAACAATTCCAACATCAGTTATATCCGGTGAAGACTCACAAAATGGAATAGAAAGAGCAACCAATTATGGCATTATAGATATGTTACAAAAACCATTTAATGCTGATGCTGCTAAATCAATAGTTAATAAAACTATTCAACATAGTAAAAATTATCAGAATCGATAAAAATCGATTCTTTTTTCTTTAATTAAACAATATAAAATGTTATAATAAATAACAAATTATTAAGAGGTATTAGTTATGGACTACTTTAAATATATATACATCAAAACAACTAGTGCAATTGAAGAAGTAAATGATGAAAAAGAAATCATGTTTCAAGAAATGTTTTACTTTATATTTTCTTTTTCGACGAAATTTAAAAATTCAAAATACTTAATGGTTTTATTAAAAAGTATAATGGATTATTACACGCATCTTCTAGTTGAAATAGAACGCGAGTATGATATATATACATCACTAGTTAACTACTTTGAAAAAATGGACGATAGGGAAATAAGAGAACTTATCAAAGATGAAGAACTGTTAGAAGACTATATTTCCATGTTAGATTCAATAGAGGAAATGGTTGAATCAAGGATTCTAAGACACTCAAAATACTATGGATTCTATATAGATTTATTAGATAAACCAATACTTACTAATAGTAGTTATAAGTTTATCAAACATAGTGATATAATGACAGAAGAAAAAAAGAATAAATATTTAGCAATGATTCCAAGGGGGTAAAATGGAATATCAAGAGTATATTGAACTAGAAAATCGTATTTATACTAATTTAACTAATGAGCAAGAATATTACGCAGCAATGTGCACACAGTTAACTATTATGCTCCTACTTATTTCAACTGATAATGAAGATATAGCAAATATAATTTATGAATTTTTTAAAGATTTAATAGATGATGCCGAAAAAGAACGCGAAATAGTTTCTTTAATTAAATTAAGAGGAGAGAAAATCGTTGATGAGTTTACTGAAGTATACTTTGAAGGATGTCCCGAATATATGCTTTATTCGAAGATGCTTATGCGAATAAATAATTCGTCTAAAAAACGAGCTTCTTATGCTTATCCCTATATCGCGATGTTTTATAATTTAGTAACTCATCAAGTATTACAAAAGGGAAGTTACAATATTATAAAAAGAAAAAAATATTTAAAAGAGAGTGAATATGAAAGTTATTTTGAAGTATTAAAAAAGTAAGGATGATATCCTTACTTTAATTCGTTAATATATTTCTTTAATGTTCGAGCCTCTGGTCCAAAGATTATTTTTAGTTGATTATCTATTTCAACTATACCTTTAGCTCCTAGCTTTTGTATTCCTTCCTTATCAACTTTCGTTACATCTTTAAGAGTTACTTTAAATCTTGACATATTAGCCTCTGTATCTAATATATTGTCTTTTCCTCCAAGGTAACCAACTAATTTGTTAACTTCTAAGTTGAAATTCTTATGATGTAGTTTAACAATAACTAATGATATAACAATTAATATAACTGCAATAACTAAATACTGCAAGATATGTGCCATTTCCATCTTTTTATCACCATAATTATGATATCATAGTTCGCGTATTCTTGTAAATACATTGACTATGGTTTTGATTGAATTTATAATATAAGAAAAGGAATGATTAAATGAAAAAAATAATATTAAGATTTCTAGCGTTTGCATTAGATTTAGGTCTTGTATCCCTAATTATCTATGGCGTAAGTATGCTAAGTTTTATAAATCCGAAAAGTGATGAATTAAATAGAATGTACAAAGCTTACTATAAAGAGACAGAAAGATATGGCAATCTATTTGGCACTAATAATAAAAAAGGAGATATAGAAGTCTACTTTGAGGATGAAATGATTAGTGAATCAGAAGATCAAGAGATACTTTCTTTATATAATGCTTATCATAATTGTTTTAAAGACATCAAGTTAGGCGAAAAAGTAACTACTGGAGACATTAACAAGGTTAAAGAAAACATAACTGAAAAAAATATGGAAATCATGAATAAAAGAGTAATAGAAATAAACAAGACTAAATATATGGACGTTATCATTAGTTTAATTGTGTATATTCTTTACTTTGGTGTATTACAATATTTTATGAAAGGTCAAACTCCATTTAAAAAACTATTCCGTATCAAAGTAGTAGATAAAGATGATGATAAAAGAAGAGTATCTTTAATAAGTTTTATAGTACGTGGAATTCTAATAACAGAAGCTATTGTATCTCTAACAGACTTAGTTCTATTATTTAAATTACCGAGTGATGCTTATATCAATGTAAATTACTGGATAACTCAAATTAAATATATTTATGAAATGGCTTTCCTTGTAACTATGGTTATTAGAGACGACAATAGAAGTATCCATGATTTAATACTTAATACAAGAGTTTTAAGATATGATAAAGATGGACATGAAATAATTGAACAACTATTCAGTGAAGATGATGAAGAAGATTCTAATAAAGTTAATTAGAGCTTATAAGATAAGCCCACTAGGTTGTCATAACAATTGTAAGTTTATACCAAGTTGTTCTGACTATGCCATTGAAGCTCTAGAAGAATATGGATTAATAAAAGGCTTATACTTATCTATAAAAAGAATATTAAGATGTAACCCCTTTAATAAAGGCGGATTAGATCCAGTACCAACAAAAAATAAGCAGTAATGCTTATTTTTTTGCTATTTCTCTAACTTGATATGCTTTTAATTGTAGAAAATGACTTGATATCTCTATAGCCACATAATATGGCAATATTGGAAGATATGATAAAATCCATTTACAAGCAAAGTCGATCATTGCACCTTCATTTTGCTGAGTAGAACTTTCTTTAATAAGACTAAGAGCATCTACATAATATATAGTTATAATAATTGCTAGATAAATAGAACCAAAAAGAGCTATAAAATGAATGGTTCTTGCTAGTAGTGTTGATTCTCTAACTTGCTCTTGTATATCTTCAGGTACCTCTTTTTCTTTTTTTTCATATCTAATTTCATTTTCCATATAAACTTTACTCCTTTAATTCATTATAGCATAGAATTATTTTTCATATGTTTTTTTATGTAAATAATTTATCACTTATTTTACCTGTTTACATAAGATATAGTGAGTATATATGAAAGGGTGAATAAATATGAATAATGAAACTTGTAATAACGAGTGCTCAAATAGTATTGCAGATATTCTTAAAGTAATCCTTATATTACAACAAAATGCTTGTCCTGAATCCTGTCTTGATTCATGCGATAGACCTATGTTAGGTGGCGGACCAAATTGTTTGATATGTAATACAAGACCAGTTATGTTGTATACTTGCTGCGGAAATGGTGTTCCATGGACTATGCCAATATGTAAAGATTTAACTAATACATGCAGTAATCCTCAAGAAAGTAATGGAAATACATGTGAATGTTCAAATGTATTTAGAGTTGAAAAACTAGATGGATGTGCAGCAACATTTAGAGTTCTTGCACCAAATCCAGATAATTCTTGTTGTAATTCTCAACCTTATATTGGAACTAACAGTTTCTTTACAATGGATTTATCATGCTGCTGTGTTATTAGATGCTTAAATGATACATTCGTAGAATGTGTCTAAGTAAGAAGTGCTACTAATATTAGTAGCATTTTTTATTTTTGATTTAATATTATTAACTATGAGGAATTTATTAATAAAATTTGTTTTAATATTACTTGTAAGCTACTCATTATTTATGATGTTGATTCTCTTAAATTATTTAAGTATAGGGTATAATTTTTTAGAATATGTTTATTTTATTAAATGGTATATAGTTGTGTTTTTATCTAGCACGTATATACTTATTAGATTATAAAGGAGAATATATGCAATATTATTATGATATAAATTTACATTTTGATGATTATTATATTAACTATTATGAATGGGGTGAGTTTGAACATTTTAATAGACTTCCTATCTTCAAGGTTGAAAATGTTAAAGTATTTTTAGAAAATAAAGTAACTGTAGATACAGAGTATAAAAATATGATCATATCTGACGGGATAACCTCTCTTGGATTAGAGATAGTTGATGATATAGTTGTATATATTTCTAGTTTGCCTTATGACGATGAATTTAAAATTAATAGGTTAGTTATGAATGGGTGCGACGCACTTGAATACAACATTATGTGTAGAAAAGAAAGTATTTCCATAAGTCCAATTGGAAAAAGAAAAGAAGTATTTTTATCTATCCTTAAAAATGCTAACAATGATCTTGTCAAACTTCTTTATTATGAGGCAACTGGAAAAATATCAAATAACTATAGAAAGATGAAAGAGTATCTGGAAAATGACATAAGAAATAATTTTTCTAATCAATACTATCAATTATATGATATGATAATGATAGGTGATTAAGATGTTTATTTATATTCTACTATTCATTATTTTTGTATTACTTATAGGACTAAGTTTATATGTCATAATTATCTATAACAAAATGAAAACTTATAAAAATGAAGTAGATAAGTTATGGAATACATTAAGACTTAGTATTGAAAGTCAATTTAAGTTTATCAAGGCTAATATAGATTCAATTAATAATGTTGATAAATTTTATTTAAAAGATTTAATCGATAAATATATGATTTTAGCTTTTACGGCAGAAGTCATGAACTCTTATATTGATTTGGAATTAACTATGGATGCATCTGATGCTTCTGAGATAAAGAATACTTTTTTAGCTAGAGATGCTGAGATAGAAAAAATAAAAGTAGATTATAATAATGTCTTATTAAAATATAATAATGTTATTAATATGATACCAAATAGAATAGTAGCTAATATATTTCACTTTAATGAAGGAACATGGTTTAGAAGCAAGTAGGAAGAGAAATCTTCTCTTTTTATTTACATAAAAGTGTATAAAACAATTAAAAGAATAGATATATAAACATTTGTATAAAAAAGAAATGTTATAATTAAAGTAGGAAAGGTCGCATTCAAATAGATAAATGTAAGTGGAAGGGTGTGTATTTTCATGACTAAACGTAAGTCCATCTTATTTATGTTAATAGTAATTTTAGCAATAGGTTTTGCAGCAGTATCCACCACATTATTAGTAAATGGGAATTTTTTAGTTGGAGAAAATAAAGATGATTTTGATATAATATTTACCAATGCAAGCCTTGATGGAATAAATAAAAAAAAGTTTATTTCAAATGATAAAAAACATATAGAATTCATCTCCAATGAATTAAAAAGTATCGATGATAAAGTGACTTTAACATATGAAGTAACAAACACTTCAAGAAATTATGACGCTGACGTACAAGTTACCTGTACAGCCAATACTAATGAATATATCACATTTAGTTATACGCCATCTCAAATGGAAGTAGCTGCAGGAGAAGCAAAAAGCGGAAGTTTAACAGCTTCAATGATAAAGGTAGTAGATGAAGATAAGGAAGTACCTATCACATGTACTCTTTCTGGTACAGCAAAAGTAAGAGAATCTTTAGGAGAAGAATACATTGCACCATTCTCAAAAAGTGGAGTAATGATGGCAAGATCAGCAGCAAATGGAACGGATAAAAAATATTGGGCATATCAAAGTAACATTACAAAAGTAGAGTTTGAAGACAAGCTAGTTCCGCATGAGACAACCGAAGAATTAACATTTGATGTGTCTGATTTACAAGATAAAAGTGTCATGGCATATCTAGTGCCAAATGGAGAAATACTTGGCGATACTAATAATTTAAAAGATACAACAGCCTATACCTTATATCTACAAGGTGATACTGGAATAATTGCAAATCAAGATTGTACGAACATGTTTAAAGGATTTAACAATCTTCTAGAGATAGAAAATTTAAAATATCTAGATACAAGCAATGTAACAACAATGCTTTGTATGTTTAAAGATTTGTATAGAATAAATAAAATAGATTTAAGTAGTTTTGACACAAGCAATGTAACAAATATGGGAGGAATGTTTCAAGAATGCCGCGCCGCAACTATAATTGATGTAAGAAGTTTTGATACATCAAATGTTACAAGCACTGGAGGAATGTTTTATGGCTGCAACTCTGTTATCGAATTGGATTTATCGAATTTCAATACAAGTAGCGTTACAGATATGAGAACAATGTTTTATTTCTGTACTAAATTATCAAAACTCAATGTTAGTGGCTTTGATACGTCAAACGTCACATCTATGTATTTAATGTTTGGGAGTTGTCCATCATTAACCGAGTTAAATGTTGCTAATTTTAATACAAGCAAAGTAACAGAAATGGGAGGAATGTTTGAAGGATTAAATAATGTAAAAGAATTAGATATAAGTAACTTTGATACGAGCAATGTAACAAATATGGGAGGAATGTTCCGTGGGTGTAATAGTTTGAATTATTTAAATTTGAGCAAATGGAACACAGAAAAAGTCACTTCAATGGAAAATTTATTTTTGGAGTGCCGAAGCTTAACTTCTCTAGAGATTAGCAATTTTAATACAAGTAATGTAACAAATATGAAAGGTATGTTTAGCGAATGTTTGAAGTTAAAAAAGATTTTCTATAATTTTGATACTACAAAAGTAACAAACATGTCTAGTATGTTTAATCAGTGCAGAGAACTAAGTCAAATTGATACAATTAATTTCAATACATCTCAAGTAACAGACATGAATCGCATGTTCTATAATTGCAATAATTTAACAAATCTAGATGTATCTAACTTTGATACATCCAATGTAGTAAATATGTCAAACATGTTTGCTTATTGTGAGAATCTAGAAGCATTAGATGTATCCAAATGGATTACAAATAAAGTAACTGATATGTCTAGTATGTTTGGGTATCTAAGAAAAGTAACAAAGTTAGATGTAATTAACTGGAATACATCAAATGTAACAACAATGAGAGCGATGTTTGTAGAATGTAATGCTTTAACAACATCCGATTTAAGTAATTTTGATTTAACAAAAGTAACAAACTTAAATTCATTTGTGGCAGGATGTCATAATTTAGTAACAACTATAACAATACGCGGAACTAATTGTACAAATTATGCAGGAGAAAGTGGCTTCTGGAGTATATTTACAAATACAGCAATTGGAACAGGACACATAATAGTAAACTATACAGCCGATGCATCGGACTTAGTAGACTTAATGATAGCAACAAAGTCAGACACATCTAATGTAACTAAAGGAACTGAAGTAACATAATAAAAGAAGCAAGTTTTGCTTCTTTTATTTTATATTAAAGTTTTTTAAATATTCATAATATGCTTTATAGTCAGGTGTGTCTTTTATTTCTTTATAAGGATATTTATTTGATTGAAAGAAATCTTTTATAATTTTATCCATTAATTCTGGGTTTCTAATAAGTAGGGGACCAAGTGTATACGTACCATAGAAATTATTAATATGAACACCTTCAAAATTACTTTTATTATTATCTGCATTACCATCAATTACTTCAAATAGATGGTTCTCTTTGTTGTTATTTATTGAGCCTCTATTTTGAAAACCAATAACAGGATTTTTTAATATATAAGTTTTATAAACTTGTTCTTTTACAATTCTTTCTCTTACGGTTTTACTTTCAAAATCAAAACATCCAAGTGCATCAACATTGTTAATTTTCTTACCAAATAATTCATAGGAGTTACCAGTTGCAATAAACACTTTTTTCTTAATTATCTTTTTTATTTCTTCTTTATATCTTAGTATATCTTTTAAAACCAGCATTTGGTTACTAGATGTACCAGACCCAATATAGAATATATCATATTTAGAGAAATCTATTTTATCGCCCTTTGTTACATTAGTGACTGTGTATCTTGCACCTTGTCTTTTTAAAGCACCAGTTATAGCAAGTATATTACCAGATTCACCATAAAGATTCATAATGTCATAGTATAAATGAGCTATCTTGATTATTTTCATTTCGCCATCCCCTCATTTAATAGTTTTTTTAAGACAGCTGTCATATCGAAACATACCATCGTATAAATTGAACCTTTGCTGTGCTTTTTAACATTATCTAGTATATTATTTAAATCATCTACTAATATTAATTTATCATCATTTATACCAGCGTATTTTAGTCTTGTATAGACGTCTAATCTAAATCTACCTATACAAAATATTTTATCAATTGAGTTATCATTCAATAATTCAAAGTCAACATCATATAACCAACTTATATCATTGTATGAATATCTTCTCGAAACATTATCAAATCCCATAATAATTGTTTTCTTTCCCGGTTCTGATTTTATAAAATTAATTGTCTGTAAATAGGAAAGGGCATTTTCATTTTTCGATTCAATCATTTCAACTTTTCTTTTACCTAGTTTATATTCTTTCATTCTTTTGGCTTCTATTACTTGATTATTTAAATATTCTTGTATGTCTTTTACTTCAAGTCCGATAGTACGAAGTAAAGCGAATGTTGCAAGTGTATAATAACAACAGAAGAAGACATTTTTATTTAAATGAACTATGTTTCTATTGATTGTCATAAATTGTTTTTCTAAATCAATATCTTTTGCTTGATAATCTAACTTATTTCTTGAAAACTTACACTTAGGACAAGTAAAATCACCTAAATGTCCATAATGGTAAAAGTTATATTTTAATTTTGTTTCACATACTGGACAATAAGCAGCATCAACTGTATTAGAAATAGGTTCTTTAGTATCAGTTTTATATTTGGCAATACCATATGTTGTAATCTTACCCTTATGGAATGTCTTAAATCGAGCTACATATGCATCATCTGCATTTATTACTAAGTGAGTATTAGCATCAATCGAAGAAGCAATTTTCTTTAAAATTATTTCTGGATCTCCATTTCTAGCTGGTTGATCTCTTGTGATATTTGTAATAACTAAATGTGTTAACTTTACTTTATTAAATATTGTTTTTATAAAAGATTCATCTAACTCTAAAAGTAATACATCTGCTTTAATTCTTTTAGTAAATGGATTAGTATGATTTAGTATTAATGTAGCAGCTGCATTATAAAGGTTAGAGCCATTCTTATTCCATAAAACTTTATAACCATTTCCTTCTAAAACATGAGCAATTAAAGAAGTTGTAGAACCCTTACCAGAAGAACCAGTAACACCAATTATATATCTTGGATAAATTAACTCATCTAAGATATCTTTATTGTACATTGTTGCATAATATCCTGGAGTTACAGTTCCATCATCTTTGAATATTGGTTTTAATATTTTGCAGCCAAATGAAAAAAACTTATTAGCTATAATTGTTACTGTATTAAGCTTAAGAAGTGGCTTAAATAATAAGCAAATAAACTTCACTATTTTTATAATAATATTATATAAAACTCGCATTAAATCACCTAATAAAATTATACCACATTTTACTTCGCCTAAAACATAAATTGACAAGTTAAACATAATATGTAAAAATGGGGTAGTAAAAGAAAGGAGAATACTCATGGAAATAAAATCACATATTTATGAGAGTGAACAACAAATTAGATATAAAATAATTGGTTCGAGACATACTAAAAGTTATAGAACCGAGGATGATTTAGTCTTAAAAGTGTTTTTAGATAATAATTATTTAAAACAAGTTTTATCTACCCATGAAAATGACTTTTTAGATTATTTAAAATATCTAAGTAGTATTAAATGTTCTACTTTTGAAACACCAGAAATTGTTTATACAACTGATGAATCATTTGTAAGAAGCTACGTCAGAAAATTTATTTTAGGAACTAGTCTAGGTGGATTATATCCCAAAACTTCTATTGAGCCCGTAATCACAGTAATTGAAAAACTATACATAAGTTTACGCGAACACCCTGAAATAAGTTTAGATGGTGTAACTGCTAATGATATGATTCATACGGGAAGAGAAATTATTTTAACAGACTTTGATTTATGCAGCTTTAATGAGAGCGATAATTATATAAATAATTTAAAATTGCTAGATAAAGCAATATTCATTGGTTTGTTTAAAATTAAACCAGAAGATATCCAAGAATTTAACGAAGATTATATTGATTTGGTAAAAAGACTTGAAGATGAAGATTATCATATAACAGACTATTTAAAAGAATATTCAAGTGATTTAAAGAAAAAACATATAAATCCTAAATATTTACGTACTTTAGAAAATAATCTTATTCTTAAGTAAATAAGGCGTTTAGTTTACATATTCGCCTTTTTTTTGTAGTTTTTTTATAGTATACTGATTATGATAAGGTGGTGAATACTATGAGACAAATTATTGCTAGTCTAGATTTGGGTAGCAGTAAAATAAAATTAGTCGTTGCCGAATTAAAAGAAGAAGGGTTAAATATCCTATGTGCAATTGATGAAGAATCCCGTGGTATTCAACATGGTGAGATAATTGAAGTAGATGATACAGTCTATGCTATTAAAAAATTATTAAAAAAAGAAGAAGATTTACTCGGTATTAAAATTAGTAAAGTAATCGTTAATGTAAGTGAGGCTAACACACAGTATAAAATAGGAGAAGCAAGCATTATTGTTGGAGAAGTTGAAACAGAAATACTTGCAAGCGATATAGTTCGTGTTTTACAGACAAGTGTTAAGGGAAATCTAGATAAAGATTATGATTTAATTACAGTTGTTCCTGTCATGTTTAAAGTTGACGATAGGAAAACTCGTATTCCAAGAGGGCTTAAAGGTAAAAGTTTATCTGTAAAAAGTGTTATTATCACATCTCCTAAAAGAGACATCTACATGGCTGCTAAAGTCTTGGAAAAGTGTGGACTTGAAGTAGTTGACATTATGACTCCAAGCATCGGTTCATATTTTGCTCATAAGAATGAATCAACTGATACAGAAACGGGAGTTGTAATAGATTGTGGTGCTGAAACATTCAATGTTTCTGTTGTTAATAAAGGTATAGTTATTAACACAACAGTTTTAAATATTGGTGGAGTTGACATAGATAAAGACTTATCATATGTTTACAAATTGACAACTGAACAAGCTCATGGATTAAAAAGCGATTTAGCACTTGCCCATAAGAAAAATGCAAGCCAAGGAGAGAAAGAAAGCCTAGTAAATACGAATGGTGAGAAGATTATTGTCAATCAAGCAGATGTAACAAACATCGTTATGAGTAGGTGTCATGAAATGCTAAATATGGCGAAAAGTGAAATAAACTACT
>CAYWFZ010000041.1:0-15148 GCA_964458035.1 uncultured Muribaculaceae bacterium
TATTAAAAGTTGCTTGATGCCACTAGAGGCCTTGTCTTATTACTAAGTATGTGCGCACATGGAGAAAGAAACTCTATAACTAAAGATAAGCAATGGGGACTGGGACCTGACATTCTTGGAAACTGTTGATCATTTCAAACTAGGAAATATATAGTTGTCAGCTATATATTTTTTTTGTGCTTTTATCTTAAGTTAATCAATAATAAGTTGTAAATTTGATGATTTTTTGTTATATTTATATAGAAGATATAAAAGGATAGATGCATATGAAAAAAGTTATAGCTATCGTATTCTTATTTTTTTTGATTGTGTCTACTCACAATACTGGTGTCTATGCCGAAGAAGCTACTAAAACTGCTAATACTTGCGACTATAAGACACAAGCAAACTTAAATAAATTGGCTGCTAGTGTAACTGCTTCATATGATATAGAGAAAAAAGAAGATGGCTCAAATGTATTTAAAATATCTGTATACAATATAGTTGATGGTTTATTTGTAAGTGTAACTAATGAGGACAAAGAGTTTTCTTTAACTATTACTCCTGCTCATCTTACAAACGGAGTGTATACATTTGATGTAGCAAATGATACAGATGTAATAAAATATAATTTTGTTGTAAGAAGTTTGATTCAAGGATGTACAGGAGATATAAAAAAGTTTTCACTAATTAAGCCAAAGAAAAACAAATATCATGATTATAACGAATGTAAGTTTAGTGATACAGAAAAATATTCTTACTGTGAAGAATGGATTACCAAAGATTTTACTTTATCAGAAGAACAAATACTTACAAAAATAAATGAGCAAAGAAATAATGTAAAAACAATAACGACAAAGTGTGTTGACTGTGAAAGTAGCGTAAGAAGCTCTGCAAGACAGACAAGACTTAAATTAATTAAGAAAATAATTGTTGTTGCTTTATCAATCTTAATTGCATTAGATATTATTTATATCTATGTTAAGACGTGTAGAATTAAAGATTCTGAAATATAGTTAGGAGGGAAATATATGGTAAAAGTAGAAAAAGAACGCAAATTTAAAACTGAATATATACCTGTATACATTAGTTCTGCAATTCTAATTTTATTTATATGTTTACTTGTTTTAACTATTAATTATGAAGGTCGTACAGAAGATAATGTTACACATCCAAATACTAATAATAAAAATGAAGAACTTGCAATAACAAAAACAGATTCTTCTTGCAACAAAGATGAACTTAATGAACTGATAAATTTAGCTAACAAGGTGAGCGGAGAATACGCATCAGTTGTAAAAGAAATTCCTATTGAACAAACTGAAGACAATAAGGAATATTGGGAAAGTATTAGTGGCATTGAACAAGAAAGAAGCACGGAAATAACAATAAAGGGCTTGAGTGAAGGAATTTTTGCGGAAGTTAGCAATGATTATAATGATGATATTATAATTATAAGAACGACTGATTTAAATGAACAAGGAGAGTATAAATTTGCATCTCCAAATATGGATGAAAAAATTAATTATGTCGTAAGCATTTTTTCTGATAAGTATTCTTGTACAGGCGAAATTCTAAGAAAAGTAAGTTTTGAAACTAAAATATATAATTTTTTAAGCACGAGACTTGGATGTACTATGTATCCAAACTATGAAAATTGTGCAGAGTTTGTTGATGAATTTATTACACCATCAGAATTTATGACAGGGTACGAAAAATATACTAAAAAACATAAAGAGTATGAAAAGCAAGCACAAGCCAATCTAATAAATGCCTTTGGAGATGTAAAGATTACTGCTGATGAAATTGATGGGAATACAATAAAAAAATTAAGTAAAACTGATAAGGTCTTAAAAAAACTAAATGAAAATAAAGAGCTAATATTTATAGCTGTCATTATAATTGGAATAGGGGTATTAGTAGTGGTATTAATAAGATTCATAAGGAGACACAGATTATGAAAAAGTATGTATTAACAACTTTGATATTGATTCTTTCTTTCCTTATGTTTAATGAAAATGCCTACGCTATAGCTGGAGTAGCTTCATTTGATGGTGGTAGATACCCAATAAATTTAACATGGTATACAAAAGGAAATGGAAGTGGAAATTCTGGCAGCTACATAGATCATAAGAAAATAATCACGATAAATGGTCAAAAACCAACTGCTTACTGTCTTGATCCAGGGCTTAATTTGAGAACAGGGGATAGATATACATGTACAGCATCTGGTGACGCTGGATTGATTTGGCTTGCTGAACAAGGACAAACGGGAGACTATTCTGTTGTTCAAATGGCGATGCGTTTTTATGCAACATATAAAGGACTAGGCAATGACTCTAGTATGACATCGATGGAAGCAGCTATGGTTCGTTACCTTCAAGTAATGGATGGCATGGATTTAAGACCTTCGTGTCCAACATGTTCAACAAATGCTGCTGATTATCTTCGTGGAAATGATGCCATAGTTTCAGCTGGTTATGCTTTGGCTGCTCAAGCAAGATTTATGTCTTCTTCTGCGCCATCAGCATCGGGAGAGTTAACATTTACCAAGACTGCAGCATCGACAAAAGATCAGATTGAGTACAGAGTACAATCACTATCGGATATAAATAAAGTAAAATTTGTCTGTGAAGGATGCACTATTATTGGAGCTGACGATGATTTTTCTGGAAAAAGTGGAAGGCTTGTGGTAAAACCCGCTCCTGACTGTGCAGATTTCAAAATTAAAGCTTATTATATACCAAAAGGAGTATATTTGTGCCATGCTACGAATGCAGCAGTTCGTAATAGCAAACAATTGCTAGTTGTTTCATTTGATGATACTGAAACCAGTGGAGAAGTGTCAGGAGCAATTGATACATCTGGAGATCCTAATAGTCTACACAACGATAAAGGAATTGGGTGTAAAGAAGACTGTTGTACGGAAAAAGATATTAAACCAAACTATATTACAGGAGATATTAACAATTGTTGTTTAGATAATACCCATTCATGGGCAAAAGAATACGAATTAAATGATTTAGTTTGCTATTCAGATGAATTCCAAGTCAATCATTATTGGGAAATGTGTAATTCTGAAAATTATATAGATCAAAAAATGAAGGGCGAGTTAAATGAATATTGTGACATTTATTGTACTGAAAGAGTTACAGTGGATATTCCAGGAGCTATAACGGCAACATCTGGAAGATACTTTGATTTAACTACAACTGGTCAAGGAACAAAATCTCCATACATTGAAGGATATAAACGATGTCGAACTTTAATTCACTTTAAAAAGTGGCAAGATGATTACCGAAAACAAGTTGAAGAACAAGTAAGACAGTATAATTTATATCAATATAATAAAATTTATGAATTAATGTATCAAGATGCTATTAATGCAAGTCAAAGCTGTTCTTTACATATAAAGGTAGAATGTACCGGACAATCTGTTCATGATTCGGATCGATGTGATCATGGAAGCCCTCCAAATGTAACTCATAATAATTGTACAGCAAATGCATCTACACTTTCTGAATCAGGAGTAGCATTTGATCAAACCAAATCTTATACTCAATATAAATTCTTGGGTGCAGAACATAGAAATAAGCCTTGGCATGAAGTTAAGTTAAAAGAGGAAGGATTCAAACCTTCAGCAGATGGCTACTATAATTATTACAAGATGATTCATGATAAAACAGATTATGCTAGACATGATAACGATTATGAATATTATTATGTCGCTGATATGATAGCTTCAGCTCATGCTGCTAAAAGTGCAAAAGAAGCGATAAGAGATTCGGACTCAAATGATTGCTGTTACGCAGAAGCAGGAGTTTCATGTACTTGGGAATTCGTTGATAGTTGTGGAAATAGTGAAGGAGATTTAACATCTAAAACCGAAAATGTTCAAGCACAACATGACAAATACAATGGTGCTGCTGAACGTGCAAAGGGTGCTTATCAAGCCGCTGTAGTTAATGCTAAAACTTTAGAGGAAAAAATAGATAAATGTGACAAGTATTTTACAGATTATGAAGGAACAGATGCAAATAGTAACTTCCCATTCTCTGCACAATTCTTTGGATTTGAGTATTCTCAAGTATACTTAGGCGATTATGGCGATTTAAAACGTGATGTTTCTACAATACCATTTGAGAACAGTCCAGGATGTGTTGTTACTGGACCAATTCTTGGACCGGATGCAGAAGATGGCATGGTTGAACCTCAGTATTCCTCAAAATACTATTCGGATAAGATTACCGAAACAGAAGATTTTGGTGATGGCGGAATAGAATGGGAAGAGTTTAATACAGGATTTGAAAAATATATTGATGACTTATACAAGGCTGATCAGAAGTTTGTTCAAGATGCTAAGTATAAAGCAGTTTGCTCTTGGAATGAACCACCAAATACTAAATACACATTAGTTCAAAATGGTATCGTAATGTCGGGAGAGAAAAATGTTACTAAAAATGATCGACAATATCATATACATTTATCAACACTTGAAGGAACTTATGATACAAAATGGCTTTTAAGTGGACTGGGTTCTAATGCTAAATTTGATAGATATTTTGCTGAAAATGGAGAAGTATGTTCTGGTAGACAAAGCGCAACAACTGATGGACTTTTCCACTGTGCACTAAGGGTAGAATATGAAATAATATCAACCGGAAAATGTAATGGTTCAAAAACAACTGTAAGCACAGACGAATGTGATCCAGCAAAAGTTCCAGAAACTGTTCTAAACTTTAAAATTGTAGACCCAGCTGCTGTATTTACTTGTAATTCAACAGATGAATGTGGATACGGATATAACTGGTTTGATATGCCAGGTGGACCAGAAACACTAAGTGATATAAGAAGAAAAGGAAGTACTTTAAATACTTATTCTCCTGAGAATATGACTTATCAAGTTACGTTAAATTCTAAGGATATGAGAGTAATAAAAGATTATAACAGCTATAGAGAAAACAACAATTTTGGTGGATACTCTGATTTTGGCTTAGGTTGCGATTGCCCAGAAGATGGAGAAGAGTGTAATGAAGTAGGTGGGACACAAACTTGCAAACGAAGCGAATCTTGTAAGATGTGTCGAAGTGGATTCTTAAATAACCTATATGATGGCTTCGTAAATTACAATGGCAATCATTCGATTACTCGTGGGTCAGGTAACCTTGAGACAATACGTAGCTCTGGTCATGTTCATTGGGCAGGCGTATAGAACTTTTAAGATATAACTTACAAATCAGTTATATCTTTTTTCTTGCACCTAAATACTTGTTATTGTATAAGTAATTTGTTATAATTTTTATAAGGGTAAAGAGGATGGATATGAAAAAAGTCGTTTATTTTTTAGTAGCGATTTCATCTTTTTTTATAATTAGTTTAAATGCCTATGCTGAAGAAGATACTAAATGTAATTATAAATCTAAAGCAGAACTAAGTAAGGCTGCCTTTAATGCCGATGCAAACTATATAATAAGAAATGATGAAAATGGAAATTATTATTTTGAAATATCACTTTATAACATAACAGATCAAATATATGCTGTTATTACCAATGACGTGAACGATGAGGAAATATTAGTTTATAACAATATGACCACGAATAACAATTACAAATTTGAAGTACACGATACAATGACTGTAATTAATTATGTTGTGCATATTAGGGCAACGAAGTATGGATGTAATGATGAATTTAGAAAAATAAATATCTCTAAACCTCGTTACAACGATATAAGTGAACTTGCTGTATGTAAGAATGACGTTATGATGGATTATACATACTGTAAGCCTTGGGTTAATAGATATTTCACTGAAACAAGAGAAGAAGTATTAGAAAAAATAAATAATCAATTTACTAAAAATAAGATAACTACAACTACAGTATGTATAAGTTGCAAACAAAATGATGAAGTCGCTCAAAAGGTAAAAAAACAGAAGATGATGAGAATAGCTGTGATAGTTGGCTTAATCATTGGAATTATACTTGATATTGGTGTCATTATACTTTTAATAATAAGATTGAAGAGGTATGAGATATGAGAAAAATAGAAAGAACTAAAGAAGAAAAAAAAGATATAAGGAAGTATAAAGCAGAAGAAAAAAGTAAGTTTAAAATAAAAAAAGAAAGAAAAACAATCCAAAGAGAACATATATATTTAGTTTTTGCCGTTTTAATTCTTGTTTTATTAATAGCTATACTAATTTATATGTTATTCTTTAGTAAAAAAAGAGATGTAATTGTGCCGGATTTACCAACTAATGAATCTTTAGATGTTGGTGTAATTGATTTTAATGATACAGGAGCGTCTGCCACAGATTTAAACAATAAAAAAGCTGGTAATATTTCAGTAGATTACAAAATTGTCTCTGATTATTATAAAGAAGGTATTTTACTTTCTAATACCCAAGCAGAGTATTTAAATAATTCATTTATTATAACTTCGGGACCTTTATCTGTTGATCCATTTATTTCGAGTATAACTAAAGACGGTAAACTCTCTTGGTTAACGAAATTAGATGACAAAGATTATGGTAGTATCAAGGTTTTTAAAACTAGATATATTAACGACAACTATTTCGTATTTGCAACAAGTACAAAAAACGATAAGACATCATTGATTGCCATAAAAGTTAATAGTAAAGGTAAAAAAGTTACCACAAGGAATCTTAAAGAAGACTTTGATGGAAAAGTTGAAGATGTTATAATAACAGACAAGAAAATGGCTATTGTAACAGGTAATGCAACAGACATTAAGGTTTATACAACTGACGAAGATTTAAAAGAATATAAAACTGAAATAGTATTATCCAAGTTTGTTGATAATACAGGTTATTTAATCTATAATTCAGGAACAGAAAAAAATGGAATGTTGAGTATGGTCTTAAATAATTCAAATGAGTTCTTTGAAGTCGAGGTTGATATAAATTCCGCATCATCTACAAAAAAAGATTTGAAAGAACTTAATGACTTAAAAAAAGATAGCACTTTAAGAGTACCTAATTATTTAAATGGCTATACAGCTTATGTAGATAATTCGTTATATAAGTTTGATAAAGACAATAAATTAATCAGCAAAGTTGACTATAATAAGATTAAACTTGAAGATGAAAAAACATTTAGAGAAAAATATAATGATGAAGAATATGAAGGATTAGAAAACTATATCGAAATACAAGAAATAAGGAATGATAACGATATGTTGATTGTTAAAAGTAATACATTATTTTCAACAATATATGATACATATGATTCAAATTTAAAAATAAATAAAAGAATTATTTTAGATAGGATAAAGTATTCATATGACGATGGGGTATTATTAAATAACTTCTATGACAATGGAACAATATATGAAATATACTCGTATGGTTCAGATACACCATCAATTATGATTAGCAAAATAGGATAAGCTAGGAGGAAAACTCATGAAAAAAAATAAATTGTTATTACTATTAATTATTTTACTTGTTATTTCTCCAATCAATTGTTTTGCTGACCATGAATCTTCTGGAGAAGAATCATATGGTGGAATTACAAATAAGTGTAGTCCTAATTGTAAGGGAATAACAAGATCATCTTCCATTGCGGGAGTTAGAATTACTTTCGTTGATGAAGCAGGACACGCTGTTCCAGCTTCTGGTGGCAGGAGTTATGATTTCATAACCTATGTTCGTTCAGGAAGAGTCGGAGCAAATGTAAACAGAAATGCTTACGATGGAGATAAAAATAAAATAGCTATGCAAGGTGGAGGTAATTTCTCTGCTACAAAAGAACCTGAATCAAATCTCCCTAGATTTAGTGCTGTAGCTGCAGCATATAATAAATATGCTAGAGAAGAACGCGGAAATACAACTAGTTTAAAAGAATCGGGAAACACAGGTGGAAATGTTAATGTTGGATTCAGTCAAGAACTAAGATTCTTTCTAGGATTAACTGCTTCAAGTAATGCACTATATGCAAGAGACGTAAATTCTTTTGTTAAAGCAATTGCCGAAGTAACTGGTGGTTATAATGCCAACGATTTAATATACAAAATTGCTGAAGGCTGTAATGATGGATCTAAAATATTTATCGTAATGGAGCCCCTATTCTTATGGGCTGATTCACAATATTATTTTGGAACACTTGCTGATTCTTATCACCTTCTTGGAGGAATCCCAAGTAGTACAGGACTATATAATACTAATAGTTTAGCTTATATAATTTACTATGAAAAACCAATCGCAGCCTATAAAGGTGCATCAACTGTCAGTAAGAATCAATTCCAAATTCAAACAGCAGCTGACCTTTTATCACCAGCAGGTTTTGGTATAGCTGTTGACTGGGCTAATGACCCTGGACAATATTGCAATTCTTGTGCTTACGTAAATGGCAAGTTTCAATATGACAATAAAATATATCCTGGAGACTTAGTTATTCCAAGTGGATTCAAGAGCATTCAAGATTATGCTTTCACAGGACGTGATTCTGGTGGAGCAGGATGTTGCGATTTACTAGAACATCAAATATCATCAATGCCACAAGAATGGCAAAAAGCTTACGACGAATTGTGTAAGAAAGATACTACAGATTGTTGTACACCTAATGTTCCAAAAGAACCTCCTGTAATAGATGTTCATAATTGTTGCGACGATTCTCCATTCTCAAAAGTAATTGATAATGAACTAGATGATATATTCTGTCGTGACAATGATTTACAAGTGGATTTCTTTAAAAATAGATGTGAAAATGATAGATATAAAGAAAAGCTAAATGAATACTGTGATATCTATTGTACTGAAAGAGTAACAATGGAAGTTCCAAAAGCTATAACAGCAACCTCTGGAAGATACTTCACATTAAGTCAAACTTCAAAAGGAACAACTTCTCCTTATATAGAAGGATTTAGAAGATGTCGTATAAAAGTGTATTATAATGAATGGCGTAAAAAATATGCAGAAGCAGTTAAACGACAAGTTGATCAATATAATGAGTTCCAGCGCCAAGCTTCAATGGAAAAGAACTATGAAGAGGCATTGCCAACTAAAAAAGAATATCACGATGAAGGAACTATCAATGTAAGTTGTTCTCACACAACATGTACTGGCTCAGGTATAAATAGAACTTGTGATACAGATAGAAGTACGGGATCAGCATCATTTAATTACACTTATTATTCATGGGATTTCGGTAACAGATATAGTTATCACAAAGTTGATTTAAAGGATGACCATTATACTAGAGTAGAAATAGTTCGAGGAAACACAGATAAAGAACATCACGAACCTCATAGTTTATATAAGTATGAAGAATCTAAATCTGCTTATGATGCAGCTGTAAGTGCAGCAAAGAGTAATTGTGGATTATCAGATATAAATTCAGTTTCTGGACCTAGCTTCAAGGATTATACGGCTTCATATCAATCCGAAAATCCAGAAGAAGTTATTAATACAATAAGAGCAGCTAAAGAGAGTGCAAAAAGTGCTTATAAAATAGCAACTCAAGAAGCAGATACTCTTGAACATAAGATAGACGAATGTGATTTCTACTTCGACGATTCAAAGAGTAGACTTGAAGAAAAAGGTTCATATGATGGAAAAGATGCTGAAAAGCATTATAGTTTCACACCTGATGTATTATTTAGATATTCACAAGTATATTTAGGTGAAGACGGACAAGCATTATTAGATACATTAGCAGTTGAATTTGATAGATCATGTGAATACAAAACTTTATATGATAAAGATGAAACAGATGTTGATGAAATAAAACCTGATAGATATTCTGGAGTATATACAAATGGTTCAGAAAGAATGCATGACTTCGATAAAGATGTAGAAATCGAGTATGAACAAAATGGAGTTCCATTAGATAAATATTATGACTACGAATATAAAGCAGAAAAATTATTTACAACAGACGCTAAATATCAAGCTACATGTAAGTGGACTGAAAAAGACAAAGATGTATATACCTTGGTTCCATCTGGTATTTCATCAGAAACATCAGTATTTAATCACACAGTTCATAATCGTGAATATAAGATTTATTTATCAACATTTGACGGAACATATGAAACATACTGGGATATAAATAATGTTGGACATAAGGGTGGATTTACAGACTTCTTCAAACGTGGATCAGATACTTGTGCTGGAGAAAATCCGGAAGATGTTGGAACAACTATAACATGTAAGATTCATGTTGAACACGAATTAGTACAAACAGGTAAATGTAATGGTTCAAATGGAACAGATACAACAGTAGATGAAAAAGACTGTGATATTAACAAAGAAGGTTATGATTTATTCGCATTCAAGATTGCAGACCCAGCTAATCTATTCCCAACTGGAACAGACACAAGTGCTGGAAAAATAGCATATAACTGGACCGAAAAAGAACGCGGTCAAGAAGTAATGCGTGAAATACAAGAAAAAGGAGCAACAGTTTCTAACTATGATCCAGAAAATATTTCATATCAAGTAACTTTAAATAGAGCAGCAATGAATCAAATAAAAAATTATAATAGATCTGTAGAAGAAGAAAATGGCTATCAAGATTTCAATATGCATTGTGAATGCCCTGACAATGCTCAGACTAATACACTATCTGGTGGCGGGGTAGGATGTACACAATGTAAGAGTTATTTCATAGAGAATCTTGAAAAAGGTGTAGTAAAATATGATGGTGTAGAACACAAAGTTAACGTATGGAGTTCTCCAAAGTCACTTCAAAGTGTCAGAGAAACTGCATCCGCAAAGAAAAGATGGTAGGTGAAACATAATGAAAGAAAGTTTATGGGGTTATTGGATAGTAGTATTAGGAATCTCGATCATGAGTGTTATGATACTTTTACAAAACTATACAACAACTAACGAACAAGATTATTACATGATAAAAGAAGTACTAGAAGCTAGTATGTATGAAGCAGTAGATTATGGTTATTATCGTGATACTGGTGAACTAAAAATGAATGCAGAAAAGTTTACAGAAAACTTTATAAGAAGATTTTCTGAAACAGTAAACATTAATAAAAAGTATACTATCTCATTCTATGATATTTATGAAGAACCACCAGCAGCAAGTGTTTCTATAGCAACTACTACAAACCAATCTTCTTTTGGTGTTAATGAAGGTGCTAAAGAAGATCAAGCAGCTGTAGTTAATAGACTTACTGGAATACTTTATACAAACAGTAAGTATAAACCTAGAGTATAATAAAAAGTGTTAGAAAAATCTAACACTTTTTTTATTTCAGTTTATTGTAAAGATTTAATAAAGCCATCTAAAGTGAGACCTTTAGACATTCTAACTCTCGGTAGCTGATATCTATCCATTCCTTGTTTTGCTTTGCCAGGTTGTGTTGTAACACCAACTTTAAAATTAGCAGCCTTAGTAATAGCTATAACATTATTAGTGACATCTCCATAAGGATAAGCAATTGCTTCATTAGAATTAAGAAGTTCAATTGATTGTTTTAAATCAGCTAAACCTAAATCATAATTGATACATCTAAATATTCCGTTTTGTCCACCAGTGCATCCTTTTCTATGCATATTATGAGTGTGAGATTCACAATTAACTATCTTTTTTAAATTATTAATCGTGCTTTTCTCAAACCATTTAGTTACTAAAAATGAAGTAACTTTAATATCATATTTTTGAATAACTGGTACAGCAAGTCGAAGAAAAGTTTTATGTCCATCATCAATAGTTACTACAACGCTTTTTTTAGGTAATGTTATTTTTCCATCAACAAAGTCTGCCACTTCTTGCCAAGATGGGAAGTAATAATCATTATCATCTAGATACTTCATTTGCTCTTCAAAAGCATGTATTTCCATATAATTATTATCTATTCCAACTTCTCCTAGAGTTTCATCATAAAAGAAATGATACATAAGTATTGGGAGTCCCGTACCAGTTCCTTTTTTACTACCGCCAGTTGGAGTATTATCTCCATTCGTATCTTTACTAGTTGTTGGTCTTTTTTTTACATTAACTTTTCTTTTCGCTTCAGAACTATTTCCAGAGGAATCTGTTACTGAATATATAATTTCATAAACACCAACTTTATTTTCATCAATATTGTTAGCTACAACAACTTTATCAGTTAAATCACCGTCATAAGCATCACTTGCATTATATCCGGGTTCTTCATATTTAGAACCAGTATATATACTTACCTCTTTTCCTTTAAGCTCAATAATAGGAGCATCCTCATCAGTTACTTTTACAATTCTTGATTTTGATACCGAATTTTTTAAATAATTGACTTTTAAAATATACTCAATTTCATAAGAACCAACTTTAGAAGTATCAACTGAACCTTTAATATCTATGCTATCAATTTCATGATTAAATATATATCCTTTAGCCCCTTCTTCATTATAGTCTTGATTTAACTTAATCGTGACTAATTCACTTCCATTTAATTTTAAGTCTGGCTCATAAAAAATATAAAATACAGCTGATGATGAACAGAATATCACGATAATAAAAAAAATTATAATACTTATATTTCCTAAAATACTCTTCATAATTCACACCCACACCTATTATATAATAAATATTGTATAAATAAAAATATTTATTTTATTAATTATATAATCAATTATCTTTAATTTTTCGTAAAAATGGGTATGATATAAGTGTAAATAAATTTACATTAAATAGACTAGCAACAGTTTCGTTTGCTATAATAAAATTAGAAAAATATCGGAGGAGAGAATATATGGGGAAAAAAAGATTATTCTTGTTATTAATACTTTTTTTAGTAATAGGTTTCGCTGCTGTTTCAACAACTTTAATACTTGCTGGAACATTTACAATAGCAGAAAGTGACTTTAAAGTGGTTTTCAATGATGCCTACGTTAATGGTGTAAAAAGCAATTACATTATAACAAGCGAAAAAACAATTGAATTTACAGCAGACCTAAATACTACAGGAGAAAAATATGTAATTGATTACACAGTATTAAATAAAAGTACAAACTATGCAGCAGATATAACATTAAAATATACTGGCGACACAAGTGAATATATAAGTATAAAAAATGAGTTTGATACAGCAACTCCTCTGGAAGCAAAAAAAGTAAGAGATGGAAAAATCACTATAACAGTAATTAAACCAACAACCGAAGATATAACTATTAACATATCTTACGAGATAACAGCAAATGCATTAGAAAGAGATACAATAAGCCAGTATGAAGAAGAAATATCATATCTAGATAATTATGAGAGTAATCTAAATACTGCTGAATCTTTATTAGCTGTAGCAAGTGATCATGTAAATGGTATGATATATGAACAGCGATATATTAATGACGCTGTAGTCGATTTAAAAAATGGTTCAATTAATACAGACGAAGCAAATACTAGAATTAATGAGCGAATTGCAAATATTAATGATTTATCAACAACAGCTACTTATGAAGAAAAAAACTTGATTGATGGATCTATGAGTGAACCATATGTTGTTAATTTAGAGACAACTGAATACGAACTGCCAGTTTATACCATAAATTCTACAACATTAGGGTTAGACAATTTAGATCTTTCATCTCCAGAAAATGCAGTAACATCAATTGATAATGCTTATGACAGTTTACAAGATTATTATACTAAAATAGATGGTACAAGCGCAGTTATAGATTCGTTAAAGACAACGCTGTCATCAAAGAAAGGTACTTTATATCGAATAGACACTGATGATGCAGTAAAAGATGAAATAACTTTAAAATCGGCTAATGAAATACTAAAAAAGGTTAGAGAAATGCAGAATTTAACCTATTCTTGGGTAAGAGGCGAAGGATATACAACTAACTCACTTCTTACAAATAGATTAAATTCATACATTGATTCCATCAATTTAATAGTTGAAAATACAAACTTTAAAGGAATAAATCTATTAGATGGTACATATAAAGATATACCAAATTTAAGTACTCATCACTTAGGATTAAATGATGGAGAATTATTTTTCGATTTATCTAGTAAAGAAAATGTAGCAACAACAAGAAATCATTTAGAATATGCTGTAAGTAAACTTAAAAATTATGCCAATGATGAATACATATACACAGATGATTTAATGTATATTTATAATGAAGGAGAATCAGCACAAGATGCTATAAGTTTAGTTCATACTGCAGAAGGTGAGCTTGCTGAAATACAAGACATGCTATACCGTATGAATGAATTACAAGGTCGAATGCTTAATGACTCAACTACTGAGGAAACCATTAAAACAATAAAAAAAGAACAAGAGCAACTACTCGAAGAAATAGATAGTATTTCTAATAACGCATCTTATAATGAAATACACCTATTAGATGGAACAGTACCAAGTATTACATTCGAATTTGGTAGAAGGGAAGAAACTATTCAACTTCAGGATTTCCATGTTAATGCTCTTGGGTTAAGCAATCTATTGAATGAAGAAGTATCCAATGGTAGAGAGCTACTTAACTCGGCAATAGATATAGTATCCAATTACAGAAATTATCTTGGATCATTACAGAATTCATATGAATATTTAATAAACAACGTAGCTAGACAAATTGAAGTATTAAGTAAAAATGATTCTGAAGAAGAAACAAAAAAGAAACTTGCACAAGCAACAGTTTATAATATTCTTGATTCATTAAATAGATGCAAAGATCTTTCAGATATGATTAAAAACAACTCAAATACTCCTCAAGATATAAAACATATATTAGTAGAAGCAACACATCAAGTTCGTATAATTGACATGATGGTAGATGATGCAAGATTAAATGGACAAGAATTATTAAATGGAACATACAACAATGTACCTAATTTAAAAAGTGATTATCTAGGACTAAATGATACAAAACTTTCATTCAAATCTGAAACAGAAAGTGATTTAGATAATAATGTTAAAAATGTTGAGTATGCTATTAATAAAGTAAACTCTGTATTAACAAGTTTAAATAATTAAAAAAGCAAATATAAAACTAGAGTATAGAAATATACTCTTTTTTTTGTTGTGTTATTTACAAATAAATCTGTAGATAACTATAATTCGACAAATAATCTATATAAAAAATTTTATAATATTATAAATTACATTTTTTCCGATAATATGTTGCTTATGGTGTTGTGTCATAACTTAAAATAAGTTATACCGATTGTAGAATAGAGGATAAAGAAATGAAAAAAAGA
>CAYWFZ010000042.1:0-13817 GCA_964458035.1 uncultured Muribaculaceae bacterium
GCAAATCTTGATATTGATTTGGCTATTATAATATCTATTAATCCATTTTTACAATCGTCAATCATTCTAATAAATTCATCTCTATTTTTTATTTGTGTTCCTGTTATTCCATCATCTGCATAGATGCCTGCAAATTCCCAATCTTTGTTTTTCTTAATATATTCAGTATAATGACTTATTTGAGATACATAACTTGTTCTTTGATCTTCCAAATCTGTACTAACTCTACAATATGCACATACCCTCTTTTTTCTTATCTTATTTGATATATTATTCATATTGCATGAATCAATACTTGCTTTAATTATTTGAACTTCTGCCATTTTATCACTCCTTATTCGTATCTAAACAAATCATACAATATATCTTGAATAATTAATAATCTGTAAAAAAACCAATATCACGTTTGATTTTTTCGTACTCAGCTTGATTAATTAGTTTTTTTGATAATAATATATTTAATTTTCTTAATTCTGATAATGATTTTATAAAGTTTTGTATATCCTTGGTTTGTGTTATTGGCGTATAATAAACTTTAAATTTATTCTTTTTCTTCTTTGACATATATTATTCTAAATCTATATAATTTCCGTCAATATAATCAACTCTGACCAAAAAGATGTAAAACTTTTTATAATCTTTGACTCTGTTATTCTTAAAATAAAAAGAAGTTAATTTTTTTCGTGCATCTCTTTTTGAATAACCATCAATAATCATTATGTCTAAATCATTATCATTAATAATAAATGCTTTATAAATTTTGTTTTTCATAGTTCACTCCATGTTTTCTAATATTTCAACTTTTACTTGGAAAGAAAAGGGATAAAAAAAAGAAGAAATCTTTTCAAATGCTTCCTCTTTAGAATTACAGTAAAAAATGAAATATGAAATTTGTTTGTTATATTTTAATATACGAACGTAATATTTGTTCAACATTTTATATTGCACTCCTTTTTGTATTATAAATATTAACTAATTTGATATATTTCTTTTTCTTCATGACTTAAATCCCTCACAATTATTACAGTTTCAATTTTTTCAAAATCAACTGGATATCTATCGCTAAAGATTGTGGATATTATAATAAAAGCTTCACTTTTGCTTCTAGCATTCACTAATAAACTTTCTCTTCCCCCATTCATATAAACAATTACCATATAGTATTTCATAAATTAATATTCCTTTCATAATTTTCTGCAAAATAAAAATCGTTATAACTAACGATTTCTTAACTACTGCTCAATATTTTTCCAATTTAGACCAAGTGCTAATTTAACTAAGCAACTATTTTTTATTGAATAATACTTATCTGTTCCAATATTCAATTGTCCTCTAATTAAATCTACCGATTTTTTTAATAAAAAATAATCAACAAAAAATACTTTTTCGTAATACGATAATGACTTATCATATATTAATTTTAAATAAGCAATTGCTTCGCTTAATTCTTTTTCGGTTTCTATTAACTCAATTGCCACTTTAGCTGTAGGATCACTTTTATTATTTACAAATTTCTCTGGTTTAAATTCATAATTTGATGTAAGACTAGGAATAATAAAATTCAAATACTTACATTCCTGTTCGTGAATCACTATAAGTAATTCCTTAAATCTATTTTCAATCCCTTTTTTATCAAATTTATCAATGATTTCATTATCTAATAATTTATAATCATCATCAATATAATTGATATCTTCTTTAGTGAACACTTCAAAAATCATAAAATCACCAACCTCAACCATATAATTCACTAAAAAAGGAGAAATAAACATATTATATATATTTACTTCTCCTAAATTTTTACCAACTACATATTAATTGAGTATATAAAAAGAATGTTGTAATTAAAACATAAGGTCTTGCTATGAAAATAAGTAATGAAAATATATTTTGTGCAATCATATTATCACCTCTACTTATAAATCATCAATAATTCCCGATACTCAACAAATTATTGTACTCAAAAAATAATAATTGTCAATAAAAAAATAAAAAAAGATAGTAATCTTTCGATAACTATCTCATTTTACTTAATTATACTACACAAAATATATTTTTCAATACTTTTTTTATATGAATTTATTACTGAAACGTTACTGAAACGTTACTGGTTAGATTTACAAATATCTAAAATTTCCTTAATCGATTTATTTTCTGTAGTTGCTATTAACCTTTCATGATGATTTTTTGCTTCTTCTAAAGAATTGAATTCTTCCAAGAAAAGATTACAAACACCTTTTTTTCTATTACTGATACACATATATGATTCATACTTGTTATCAAATTCATTTATAAAGTAATTATAATCATATTTCCCATTGCTAATAATATAAGGATGTATTAATACTCTATTGTCATTCTTTTTAAATGATTTGGAATATTTCTTTAATTCATCAATCATTGTAATCTCATCCATTACTACCACCATACCTATAAAATTAGTTTTTTCATTTAAGTTAATAATATACCAAATAATTTAAATTGTAAACATTAAAATCTAATATTTTCCTTTCGTTAAGGTATAAAAGACATTTCTTTCGCTTCTCTATAAAATATTTGTATATAGAAATTGGAGGTAAGTAAAATGAATATAGGCGAGATATTAGCAATTAACTTGAAGTATTATAGAAAAAAGTATAACTTATCTCAAGAAAAATTTGCGGAAGTACTTGGTACAACACTTTCATATTTAAATCAGATTGAAAACAATAAAGTAGATGTTAAAACATCTACTATCGATAGATTTGCAAGAAAACTTCAAAACTATGATAAACACTCGGAAATAAATCCAGAAGATTTAGTCAAATTTAATAAATCGCACATTACATCATACTCTAGAATTGATGAAAAGAAAAAAGTTTCAGCATAATCTGAAGCTTTTTTATATGAAGTTTTTCTACATAAAACATTATTCTACTAGAAATAACTATATAGACAATATTCGTATGTTTTTGTTTAATTTATGAATATAAATTACTATAACGCGAATAGCGTTTGATGCTTTTATAATATTCGTCTTGTAGAATATCGTAAAGCCAAGAATCAACGGCACGGCCACCACCACTATAAGCACCACCGCCAAAAGTATAATTTGACCAAATAATACCGTCGTTATCAAATATTGGACCTCCACTGTGTCCGCCTTTAACATCATCCAATCCAGATAAATCCATTATTACGTTATCTTCGCCATAATAGTCACCAATACGTTTTACGGTTCCAACAGCTTCCCATTGTTGTCCATTTTTATCTCCGTCATACCCAGAAGTTTTTAAAGATTTATTTACTAAAGCGGAAGATGCTTCTCCTAAGCCAAACCAACCTAAATCACCTAAATCTTTATCGACGAACATTATACTCCAGTCATCTTTTCCCTCATCAGCATATGATTGAGCGATTGATATTTCACCTACAGTAGCGTGATATGGTTTACTATTACCATCCCTAGCAGGATAGAATTCAAGTGTATCAGACCAGCCACCTAAAGAAGAATCATATGCACAATGTGCTGCAGAGAATAAAATATCAGGTCCTTTTATAGCTGCTGAACAAGTGAATGAACTAACTACACTGCCGTTAGGTCCTTTATAATCGCCTTCCAGTTGTCCTATAGCTGTATAGGGAAATTTATTAGGTTTAACATAATATCTCCCTGAAGCTCTTAAAGCATCAATTCCGTTTTCATTACTCACTGTAGTGTCAATTCCACTTGGATTATAAGCAGGCACAATAGGCCTTGACGATCTTGCTGCGTTAGGATAAAAAGTTTCAGTTGTTACTTCTCCTGTAATATAAGACTTTCTAATAATATTATAATTTCTATCTTCTTGAATTTCTTCTGCATGTACAAAAGTTGCACTAAAAATTGTTAATAAAATTATTAACGATAATACTTTCTTTATTCTATATTTTCTTAACATAAAAATCCTCCTTTTTTTCTAATTTATGAAAAACTAACAGAATATGTATACGGAATATTGTCTACTGTAATCTTTTTTGAAACCTTCTTTTCCACATCTCCTTTCATTATATACGCGAATATAGTATATTTTCCGGGCTTTGGAGAATCCCATACTAATTTGCCGTTTTCATCTGTATATCCTAAATCAATTTTTTCAGGATAGGAGTTATTCCATCTTTCATTAGTTTCATAATGCCCAACGTATAATTCTATATGCAAATTTTTTAAAATTTTATCACCATTTTTAAACTCAAAATATATACAATTATTCTGTTGTTTTTTTCTTTGTTCTGGAGTAATATAAGGCCAAACAAAGGTATAGGTTTGGTTATCTTTCTTTATTTCAAAACTCGAACTAAAAGTATTATAAATTGTGCCATCAGACATATCTCTAACTATAACATTATATTTCTTATAATCTCCTTGCCCAGACGTAACACCCTCGTTGTTTGTGTAAGCCAAATCAGGAATATAATTATATTTGCTTCCTGTAATATTAATTATATCAACTTTTAAATTTGAAACAGATTTATTGTTTTTATCGACTATGCGAATTTTAAAATCAGTAACATGTTCAGAAGATGTTTTATTACCAGTTGTAGGTAACGTTGTTTTTGTTGTTTTATTTTCTACAAATTTTGTAGTTGATGAAGTTAACTCATCTTTACTAATTGTTTCCGTTATCTCTTTTTTATTATCATTTGAAACAGCTTTTTTATTTTCAATATTATCTTCATCTAACGAACATCCGAAGCAAAATGTTAAAATAAAAAGAGATAAAATATAAATTATTAAAGCTTTTTTGGTATCTTTTGCCATATATCCTCCTATTGAATTGTAAATTCGCACGAAGTTATTCCTTCATCAAAACTCTTTACAATCTTATACTTACCACTATCAACTTCATCTAGAAAATCTTTAAAATATATATACTGAAACCCCTTCGCAATTTTGCTTTCGGTATTGTTTTCTTTTTTGACGGAATACGGGCGATCATGAAATTTATGTTCTTCTTTAAATTGAAGTAAAACCCAATCATCATCAACTAATTTATACATGTTATATATTTCGTAAAATTGGAAATCTTCACCATCATACCTTTCAAACAATATTGCAACTCTTTCATCTGTAGCTTTATATTGCTCTAATTCTGTTTTCATTTTATAATCTTTTGAGGTTTTACTAGCGAGAGAAGGTATATTTTGTTCATTGTTATTTTCTTGATACTTATTTTTTTCTTTAGAACATCCGCACACAATACAAATAACTATGATTATCGCAAAAAAAGTTAAAATTTTTTTATTCATGAAATTCATCCTTTCTATAAATTATTAAAATAAGATTAAAGTACCTTGTTACTATTTTCTTTCTAAAATGAAATGAATACTTTAAACTGAAATCCATACACCTTGAGCATTATCATAGGTATCAACAGCAGACCCAGTAAATTTAAACACTCCTCCATATCCTGTAGATGAAATTGAGTATTTTTTACTATTCGATTTACTTATTACTGATGTTGCATGTTGATAACTTGCATACACTCTGCCATTATTACTAACTCTATAAGTTTGTGTTATACTTATACTAGTACCAGATAATAAAAATGACTGTCCAAAACCATTAGTCTTAGTGTCGATATCAGTGTAATTAGTTCTTGCATTATCATTAATCATTACTGTTAAAGGTGTATTAGTAAGTTTTACATTGCTTAATCTTGCACCAATAACATCATAACTCTTTATAGTAGGATTTTTAAACCAATTCGCAGTTACAACAATATCACTTTCGTTTCCGTAGCTAATTTTGGAAATTTTTAGTGTTTTTTTTGTTCCTGTAACTTCCTCACTCATTGGAGTAATACCTGAACCCAAGATATTATTCTCAATAATTAAACTATTCTCAACCATATCAGGATTCATATTATTAATATCAAAATAGTAAAAGTCATCATATGTCATATAACTTTGAAATCCTTCGTAATACATTTTTGAAAAAAAATCGTATTGTTTTTTTGTAAATGATACACCGTTATCATTACTATAATAGATATCTTCAGCATTAACACGAATGATACCTACAAAAAGCAACATAAACATTAATAATATTTTTTTACTCATTTTTGTACTTCCTCTTCTCTAAAACTAGCATACAAAAAATATTAGAAAATGTCACGCCGATATTTCCGGCATACATAAAATTATCAACTTTACTAACAAAAAATAATGGATTATAAAATCCATTATTTTAAATATATATCTATATAATTTGTTTGGAAATAAATAAAATCCTTGTCATTTCCATTATTATTAACTTTATATATTTTGTTTTCTATAACATTTAAGTTATTATCTTTTTTTGTGTAAACAACCTCATCCAAATATATGTCATAATCCCAAGTTTTTGTATAGTTTTCGAATTCTTCATATACTGTAAAAAAAGCAATATTAGGAATATATGTTATATACGTTGTATAATTACTTTTAGATTTTTTATACTTATAAATATTATCATTGCATTCAAAACTATCCATTATTTTAGGCGGGATATCATTTTTCTTATAATTAAAGTAAGATGATTCATCAACTATTGGTTTTCTTTTTTTAAATAAAATTCTTTTATTTTCATATTGTTTTAATAAATTTAATTCCATTTTTTCTATTGTATTATCATATTCAATTTCTATATAATATGAACCTATTCCATTAATTATACTATTATAGTCAAAATATGCATTGTAGTTATAATAATCAAGTATATAAAAAAAATTATCTGTTACTTTTTGAATCAATTCTTCTTTATTCTCATTTCTATATTTCAAAGAGATAGAATTAATCTTTTTGCTGTTTTTTGAATTAACGTTTAAACTAAAATGTATATTCTCTTTTGATAAAATTAGCAATCCGTTATTAGTGAGAAAATTATCACTTTCTCCAGATACTTCATAAAATTTAACTGAATTATAAGTGTTAAAGAAATAGTAACATAAAAATAATATAATTGAAAGTAAAATGCTAATTGCAAATATATATATTATTTTTTTATATTTTAATCGAACTGAATTAGTAACTGAATTATTCATAACATCTACCGCTCTGTTTACTTTATCAATATCTTCGTTTTTTAAAATTTCACCTGCATATACATCCATGATTGATACTCCATATATTTCAGCGAAATCTCTTACCTTATCATAACTAGGTTCAATTTTCCCGTTTTCGATATCAGATACAGTTTGTCTACTTATATGCATCTTATCTGCGATATTTTGTTGACTTAATTTTTTTTTAGTCCTTAAGTTCTTTAAAAATAATCCAACCTTTTGACAATCCATTTTATACACCTACAATCATTAGCTGCCTTTTTAAATTATTTATATATAGTCATCTTCAAATTAATTTACTTTATCAGCATTAAATTTCATACTAAACCAGTCCCTTTCGGAGTTGTATATATATTATAGCAAAAAAGAACTGTAATTCATATAATTTTTATAATCGCCAAAACGATAAAAAACAAAAATAAGTGGCTATATTAAATCACAATAGATCTAGATTCATAAAAAAAGGAGGTTAGCCACAACCCTACGGGTCATGACTAACCTTAAAACAATTATAAGGTATCACACATTAATAATCAAATAATCTTCTAATTTTTCATTGTTACACCAAATCCTACTATAACTTTATCATTGATAGAGTATTTGTTTTCTTTGCACTGATCGTTTGAATTGCCTTCTATTACATAGATGTAATTGTTCTCAACTTTTTCTACAATGCCTACATGATTTAACTTTTTATCTTGTTCCCAATCAAAAAAAATTAAATCTCCACTTTTTGGAACATAATCAGGCCCTTCCCATTGTCCTCTTTCTTTAAACCATCTTGCTCCATTACCTACGACAGAGAATCGTGGTATAGATGAATCTAGTATTTCTGCTTGATTAGCAACCCATGACACAAATATTGCACACCAAGCTACTCTATCATTAAATCCGTACCATTTCCAATATTTTTCTCCGTGAACATTACCGACTTCTTGAATAGCTATATTCACAATAACGTCATTATTGATAGTACCATACAACAAGTTATTCCAGAGAGAATTATATTTTGAATCTAACAGCTCATTTACTTGTTTTTTTTGATTGGATGTAAAATGATATTCTTCCATTAAGGAATCCTTAGATTTGGTGTTTACTGTTATGTGTAAAACTTTTTTAGGTTGTAATGTTGTTATATAATTTCCATTACTTAAAGTTTCGCTTTCCCACTCTTCATTAACAATTATAGAAGTTATAGTATTCATATCCCAAAAAACCTTTTTTAATTTAGAGATATTGTCTTCGTTTAAATAAAGAATTGGTTCAGATACTTCGCTACCTTCATATTTTACTGAATAAATTGCTATAACTTCTCTCCAATTATTTGTAGTTGCATCTATATCGTAGTCATCATATTGCTGGAGTATTTTTTGTTTCTCTATTTCGTGATATAAATCAATTTTTAATTCCGATATAACATCACTCATAGTTTTACTGCTTCCTTCATTTGAAAAAAATATTCCAAAACAAGAGCCGCATATTAATGCTATTAAACAAATGACTATTATAATAATAACTGCTATCCATCCGCCAGCAATTATAGCAGATAATAATGCTTTAGTGGAAGCGATTATTGCTTTTATTGAAGATGTTGTTACTTTAATTAAAGCTTTAGCACTCTTAACCGTAGCCTTTGTAGTTTCAATAGCAAGTTTACGGCCTTGTTCTATAACTCTTCTACTTGCCTTTGTTGTTTTCTTTACAGTTTTTGCAGTACTTTTTATACTCTTATCAGCTACTTTAATTACTTTTTTTTCGCTATTAATAATCTTTTTTGTTGTTTTGGGAGTTCGTTTAATAATTTGGTTAATAGTTTCATCTCTCATTCTATTAGAAATGAATTTTACTTGATTGTCTCCGTAATCAACAATACTGCTATCATTTTCCATTGAAGCTTTACTTTTTTCATTTAAATAAATTATCGGATTCTTTATTCTTTCAGTCCATGTTTTAGCTTTATCAAGTGTTTTTATTGTTTTTTTAGAGATATTTCTTATTTTTATATTAGTCATCTTGATCCTCATTAAAATTAACAACTAAAACAATAAATTTAAAAAACAGATATAAAAGAATTACAACAATTATAAAGAATATTACTAAACCTTTATTCATGATTTTATTCTCCTGGTTTAGTAGTCATTAACTTATATAGTTTACTATCTTTAGGAAAGATATTTTTAAATGGAACTAATGCATTCCCTATTTTCAATATTCCTTCTCCTATCCCGACATTTGTCATATAGTTTGTTTGAGTTTCAGACATTTTTAATAATTTAGCCAACTCAGTTTTATCTGTTGAAGCTTGATTTAATAAAATTAAAAACTCAGAATTGGCCAGCATTGTTCTTGCAGTATGAGATTGTAATAAATCATCAACATTTTGCGTAATACCTGTACAATACGCACCATATTTACGCACTCTTTTCCATAATGTAAACAAAAAATTAGCAGAATACTCATATTTAAATAGTAAATATATTTCATCTATAAATATATACGTCCTTCTACCCTTTGATCTATTAATTGATATTCTATTTAAAATACTGTCTAGGACTACCAGCATACCAACAGGTAATAATTGCTCTCCTAATTCCAAAATATCGTAGCACAATATTCTACTATTTGTATTTACATTTGTTTTTTTTGCAAATGTATCTAATGTACCTTTGACATATCTTTCAATTGATAAAGCTATTTGTTTCCCTTCTACTTCATTTTGTTTTAATAGTTCATCACTTAAGTCTGATAGTGTAGGTACTTCTCCTTTATATCCATTTTGTTGATATTCTTTATAAACATTTGCAACACATCTATCAATTAGAGATTTTTCTTTAGAGCCTAAATTAACACCATCAACAATTCTTTCACATAGAGATAGGATAAATTCAGATTTTAAGATTATTGGATTAGCTCCATCCCCATATTCTGAGTTTAAATCCATTGCATTTATATGATTATCACTAGTAGATGAAATTGTTACTACTTCACCACCTAGTGCTTTTATTAAAGGTGAATACTCCTTTTCGGGGTCAATTATAATAATATCAGCATTTGGATCTCTTAAAGCAATTGAAACTATTTCATTTTTAGCTGCAAAAGATTTACCAGAGCCTGAAACTCCCATGATAAATGAATTCCCATTAAGTAATTCTCTTCTATCAGCAATTATCATATTTTTACTTATTACATTATCACCGTAATATATCCCATTTAAATGAACAACATCTTGAACATTAAATGGATTCAGTACGCTTAAACTTTCAGTTGTTAAAGTTCTATCAGCATGTATTTTTTTGACACCAAGAGGCATACATGTATTAAAAGCATCCATTTGTTGAAATTTTAAAATTCCCATTTGGCACATATGTTTTCTAACAATAGATAATAAACTTTCTGTGTCTGACTCGAGTTCTTCTTTTGAATTAGAAATTATTGAAAAAGTTAACAAACATTCGAACATTCTTTGATCTCTAGCCGTTAAGTCATTTAAAAAGTCTGTTGATTCTTGTCTTTGTTGTTCTAAATCATATGGAATTACAGCACTGAAATTATTATTTGAGTTTTGTCTTCTTTGCCAATTTGTAATATTTGTTTCAACTCCTAATCTTCTCTTTTCAGCCTCTCTAATAGCATCTTCCAAGGATACTGGCACAATATCTATACTAAGTAATAAATCCTTATTAAGTTCAGTTAATTCAGCAATCATGCTGTCTTTAATATAATTTGCATAATTTTTTAAATAAAAAACTCTTCCAAATTTATTCCCCATTTCGAAATGGTCATCTTCAAACGAAAAACTATCGGGACAAACATAATCTTTAAAAGTTTTCCCTTTTCTCATATCATCTAGTAAATTCCAATTAAAAATATTTTCTTCTCCTACTCTATATATATCATGAATAAGTCTTATTCTATCTTCAGCATTTAACTCAATACACTTTGATCCAAGGATATTAAATCGATTCTTTAAATCAACACTTATTCTATTAAAATAGTTTCTAGCTTCATCGATATTCCTTTTATTTATAGAAATAGTTATATATTTTTCCTGTATTATGGAATTAGTGTCTAAAACCTTAGACATCAACATTTTATTATACTCATTTCTATATAAATCTAATTCATCGTTATTCAAAGATAGTAAAACATTTTTGTCAAAATTATCTTTATTAATTCTTCTATTAACTAATGTAATTTTTGAAATAGATCCAACATCTAAAGAATTTAATAATTCTGAATATTGCAAAAACATTGCCTCTTTATCATCCCTTGATGCTACTGCATAATTTATGTCTGAAAACTTATAGCACATTGAATATAAATTTCTACCAGATAAAAAAATACCATCTTTATAGATAGTATTTATCGGTATAACATCTTGAGCATTTTTAGGAGGAATGAATTTATCCTTATCTTTCTTAAAATATTTATTAATTGCCATACTTATCATCTCCTAACTTAGCTAATTCACTGTAATAATTTTTGGGTTCAAATAATAAATGTTTTTTTGTAAGTATTTTACTTTTAATAATTGCATATAACAATTGTTCTGCATTCATTCCGTTATATTTTATAAATCCTAAAGCAGCGAATGGAACAGCTCCTAATATACACATCCATGATAATGTTTCGATTCCAAAGAATGGTTGTAATAAAAAGTATATTAAAACAGCAATCCCACAAGCTAATACAGAAAAAAAGAATTGCCTCATTGACAATCCAAAATATACACTTTCATTATAGTCTCTAATTTCCTTATTAATTTTTACTTCCATCTAATCCTCCTAATCTTCATATATTACTTCTTCTTCAAAATAAGTAAGTAAGTTTTCTTCCTCCATATATGATCCAGATATTTCTAAATTTTTTCGTAATTCCTTCTCAAGCATATTGAGAATTATCTCAACTCTTTTTGGATAACTACCTTTTTTATTTGATATGTATTGTAGTGTAAAATTATAAAGTATATAGCAGTCCCAATTTAATTTGATCTTGTTAATTTTATTATCTAATTGTTCAACGTAATAATAATTACACTCCTTAATATCCTTCCCATTACTTTCTCCTTCATAATAATTTGTCTGTTCCAACACTTTCAAGTACAAATTCTCTAAAGCTTTTTTAATTTCTATAGTGTAATCATCTTTCTCATTAAAATAATTATCCATAAAATCATATAAAATAGAAACTCCTAAATCAATTTTATTATTAACAACCATTTTATCTAACTCCTCTTTAGCTTAATAATACTAGTAATTTAATAATTTTTCTAATGTGTAAATTACCTTTCATTTTCATATTCTTTATGATTAAATATACTACCCTCTTGATTTTCAATTCGATTTGATTCTCTTACAACATGAGCTTGTAAGCCAGAATCGTTTTTGGCTTCATTATAAGCATTAACGAAATCTTGATTTAAAAAGTGAAAATTTTTCTTTTCAATATTCTTTTTATCTTCAAGGAAGTTATTTGTATATTCTAACGCAATTTGTTCATCAATTCTTAAATCTTTTGGATTTAATCCTAAATCTAAACATAATAAAGCTTGATTAAAATATTTTTCATCCTCTTTTTTCAAGTTGCTTAATTGAGTATACATAATAGTTAAGAACTGTCTGCTTGTAATATCACTCATATATTTTTCAGTAACTTGATCTAATATTTTTTCGTAATGTTCTGCTGGCACTTTAGTTGGTGCAAGAGTATCTGGATTGATATACTTGTATGTCATATCACTTATATTCTTACTCATATCTTTTAATTTTAATTGTGTAAAATCATCATATTTTTTTCTCATTTAATTTCCTCCTTTATTTTTATAATTATCTTTCAATAATTTTCTCTTTTGCTTTTATACTTTTTTCTATATAATCACATACCTTGTCGGAAGTACTAATCGCTTTAAACAATTCTTTAGGTTGATCGTTTAATATACTTATCCAACTCTTTATATATGCTTTATGATTATCAAAATGTTCAGCATTAGCTGGAATGTTTAATCTTTGCATAAGAAAAGAAGAACTAATTTCTGCAATTAATTCTTCTCGTGCATAATCTTCTTTACCATTACTAATCAAATTTCGATCTAATCTTTTTTTATTTCCGGTTGAATGACAAATTTCATGTAACTGTGTAGCATAATATGAATATTGGTCAATAAATTTAGTTTTTTCTGGTAAAGTTATTTTATCTTCTATTGGATTATAAAAAGCTTGATTACCTTTTTCCTCATATTTTATATCTAATTTATCAATAATCATAGTAATGTATTTAGAAGTTTCAATATTATTAAATTTAGTTTTATTCGGTTTTAAACCATCCACTAGTGATCCGTTAAAAACCACTGCAGTTCTTTCAAATATTTTAAAATCATTTTTTTCATTTGGATGAATAGTTATATATTCTTCGTATTCTTCAAAATTAAATCTTTTTTTTAATCTATAATTATATGAACTCCAAAACGCCACAGGAATTCCCTTGTTTTTAGCATTTTTCAATTTATAACCTAAATCAATTACTTGCTTGTATGTGAACCATCTATTATCTTCATACTGTTCTTTATATGCAACGTAATTTAAAAGTAATTGATTAATTCCCTTATATTCTTTTTTTGTTATACCATTTATATTAGATGTATTGATCCAACGTTTTCTCCAAGGAATTTCTCCTTCGTTAAGAGAATTGATATACATTTTTATTAATTCGTCTTTAGTTTTATTCGATTTTATTTTAATCACCTCCAATAAAAAA
>CAYWFZ010000043.1:0-13154 GCA_964458035.1 uncultured Muribaculaceae bacterium
TTGTTGAAACAGCTGAAAAAGTTAAAGAAGAAAAGGGTTCAAATATGGAATACCATATTGGTACAATGATTGAAATCCCTAGAGCTGCTTTAACTGCAGATGAAATTGCTAAAGAAGCTGAATTCTTCTCATTTGGAACAAATGACTTAACTCAAATGACATTTGGTTTCTCAAGAGATGATGCAGGTAAGTTCTTAAATTCTTATTATGAAACTAAGATTTATGAACAAGATCCATTTGCAAAAATCGATCAAGTTGGTGTAGGTGCTTTAGTTAAGATGGCTGTTAAATTAGGTAAAGAAACTAGACCTAATATTAAGCTTGGAATATGTGGAGAACATGGTGGAGATCCATCAAGTGTTGAATTCTGTCATAACGTTGGATTAAATTATGTTTCATGTTCACCATTCAGAGTTCCAATTGCTAGACTAGCTGCTGCACAAGCTGCAATCAAAGAAAGTCAAGCTAAATAGAAAATATGATAAGGCTAAGAATTATTCTTAGTCTTTTTTTGATTCTTTTCATTAAAAAACATTGACTATCTATTTGATATTTTGTATATTAGATATCATTAGTAATTGGGTGGCCTACAAGGTGTGTTTTAATTTAAATTTCAGGAGGAGAATGTAAAATGGGCAAAAGCGCAGTCAGTTTAATAAGCAATCTACTAAGTAATTTAGGAAAAGAATTATGGGAGATTGAAGATAAAGGAATAAGAGAAGTAAAGATTTCTACATTAGCAGTAATTTCTGATTATTTAAGGAGATATTTTAATATAGATTTTTTCAAAATGTTGTCAGAAGAAGATAGAATGATTTTAGAAAAAAGAGGATGTCTTCTTTTAGCACCGTTTGATGATGGGATAGAAAGAATATATACAGCAAGATATATTTGTTTTTCATATAAAAGATTTCATTATGATAAAGACGTTTTAAGAAAAAGTATGACACTTGATGGAGCAGATTCAGGGGCTATTGATAATGAGTTTTTGAAATTGGATAATTTTTTAAGGACGGATGTCATCTCTAGTATAGAGGATCCGGATATAGAATTTACAGAAGAACAATACCGAAAAGCAAAAACTTATATAGATGTCGAAAGGTTTATTGATTCGTTTAAAGAAGATATAAGCTTAAATCCAGACGAGAGAATAAATGTCATAGCTAATCTTGTTGATTATACTCTAGCGACTTTTAATGAAGATGATGAAAATTTACCTATTACAAAATTGCAAAGTTCCGTTAGTGAAAAAGTGCTATCTATAATTAATGATTCAATTGTTGCTTAGAGAACTTTAGAGGTTCTAATTCATACCTAATTTCTTTCTAAGAAATAGGTGTTTTTATGACTAAAGTATCTTATAATCTATTTAGATGTGAAAAGTATAATTTATACTCTAAGTTAAATTTATATTAACCCCTCACAAACATGGTAGTAGCACAAGTTGCAATTAAGGAAAGTCATGCTTAATAGTATGGAATAGCTAATTAAATTAAATGTTTAAAGAACCGTAAGGTTCTTTTTTTATGAATTCTTTTTAAGATCGCAAATTGCGACCTTAATGAATAAACATAACTAACTTGTTATTATAATTTTTCTTTAGTATAATTATAATTGGTGAATAATATGAATAGGAAAATGGAAATTATGTCTATTATATTATTATTGGCTATTGGCTTTGCCACTATAACTGGAAGATTAGTTTTAGGTGGTAAAAGTCTAGTGTCAGAAAACAATAATTTAGATATCTATTTTTCTTCCGCTGAACTTGATGATATAGATGTATCAAATATTGTTATTAAAGACAAAACACATATTGATTTTGAAACAAAATATTTAAAGAACATTGGGGATACAACTAATTTAATGTATGAAGTAACAAATAGCTCTAATCAATATGATGCCAATGTAGAAATTTCTTGTACACCTATGAATAATGAGTATTTTAATGTTACTTTGAATCCTGATGAGTTTATAGTTGAAGCGGGGAAAATAAAAAAAGGAAATATCACTATTGAATTAATTAAACCAAGTACAGAAGAAAAAAGTATTACATTATCTTGTGAGTTATTAGCTTCTGCAATAGGAAGAACAAGTGTAGGAGATGATGTGGTACCTGAGAATATTTATTCAATAAGTGGATATGTTGTAGATAGTGAAGATAATCCTATCCCCAGTGGTAACTATGTAGTCTATCCAGAGCCAGCTCGTTTTGTAACAACAGATATGTATGGATATTTCCATGTTGAAGGGTTAGAACGTGGTTCATATGAAATATATTATTTAGATACATTGGATCATGAAAATATGACAAAAGAAGAGATTATTACATCTTCAATAGCAAATGCAAATATTGCAACAAATAATAAAGATGTAATAAAATTTAGTAATGGATACAAAATAGTACAACAGTTAATTACAACGGAAGATAATAAGAAATATGATATTACTCTTGACGCAAATGGTGGAGAAGTTGGTATAACATCACTTGAAGTTGAAAAGAATAAACTATATGGTGATTTACCAACACCAACAAGAAGAGGTTATAGTTTTGCAGGTTGGTATGATGGCGATAAATTAGTAAATAAAGATGTTTATGTAGTAAAGGATACACCTCATACTTTAACTGCGAGATGGAATGCCAATAGTTATGAAATAACTTTAGATAGTGCTGGTGGAAGTTTAAATGTTGATAAATTAACTGTAGACTATGATAATACAATTGGAAATTTACCAACTCCTACAAAGGAAAATTATGAATTTATAGGTTGGTATTATAATAATGAGTTAGTAAATTCGAATTCGATTTATAATTATGATGAGTCTATAACATTAACGGCTAAATATAAACAGGTTAAATTTATTTTACAAAATGGACTTATTTCTGGAGCGTATACAGATACTTATCCCTTGCTTAAAAGATCAATAACAATAAATGGGGAAGTTACTTATACTGAGTATACTCAGAATGCAGGTAAAATATGGTATTTAACTCCAGGTACAAGGGTGACAGTAAGAATTCTTAGAGGAAATGTAAACTTTTATACTGCTCATGTTGTTCAAAATGGGAGTTTAATTGGTAGTTATAATACGATTTCATTTGTAATGCCAGCAAGAAATATTAATCTTTCCATGTGGGATTATAGTGGAGCGACTCAACAAGGAGTTATATTTACAGACCATGATACTAAAGAAAATATTACTATTCCTGTAAACTATGGATCATAAAGCAAGATATTTGATATGCTTTTTGCATAATACTTATAAGTATGTTAGAATAAGTCCTTGAAAAGAAGAGAAGTATTATGGAAAGATTGGTTTATACTCCTGATATAAAAGAACTTTTAAGGACTAAAGTATGGGGAGTTTTAAATGATGTATTTATAAAAAGAAAAAAAGGGACATCTTATGTTGAAACTTTAAATATCATTTATAATAATTTAGATAAATTAACTTTAGAATATTATGCAATACTAGATTGTTTTTATTATGATGATAATGGTTATATTAAGGCTTATGGTGGAAAATATTATGGTGAGTATAGAGATTTTAGAGAGTATTATTTAGATAATACAGTAGATAAAGCTAAAGTTATAAGAGCTGTAATCGATGCGGTTTTAGAGCTTGAGGCAATTGGTATTCACTATACAGATATACATGCTAGAAACATCATAGTTAACAGTGAAGGTAAAGCTAAACTTGTTGATTTGGATGAGGCACATCCATATCTTTTTAAAGAAAGTAAAGCTTCTTTGTTACTTGATATAATAATCGAATGCTTTATATTATATGATATTAATAAAACCGCATGGGAATATGTAACACCTAGATATGCTTTAAAAGAACTTGATTCTAAAAAAGTGCTTTCGTCGTCTTTTCAAACAGCACTTAATGGAAGTCAAAGTGATACATGCTTTTACTCCAAGGTTGATTCTTTTATAGATGAACTTATGGATGAAGAAAAGGTTTCTATTATAAGAAAAGAACTCATTCTAACCAAACCACATTACTTTTAATTAAACAGGATGATTTAATCATCTTTTTTTCTTTTGCTTTCATATTTCGACAAGATTTTATTTGATTTAGTATTAATATAAAAATAATTTTATTAAATTATCAAAACAAATGTACGTTTTAATATTTAATAATTGCTTTAAATATGTTAAAATGAATTAAGGTGAAACTTATGAATTACATCAAGGGTAAATTTAAAAATTCTATTTATACATCTGATTCTGGCTATACAGTTGGTCTTTTTCGTGTTAAAGAAAGTGATGTAGAAGATGATATTCAAAACAAAACTATAACGTTTACAGGATTTTTTCCTGAATTAAATACGGAAGATATATATTTATTCTATGGAAAGTATATTTTTCATGAGAGATATGGTTATCAATTTCAAGTTTCAGAATATGAAAGAGTTGAGCCTGAAGGAAAAGATGCAGTTTTTGAATTCTTGAGTTCTTCATTTGTCAAAGGGTGTGGAGAAAAAACGGCAAAAAAAATTGTTGAGACTTTGGGAGATAATGCAATAGCTTTAATAAAAGAAGATAAGAACAATTTGCTAAAATGTAAAATATCTCCAATTTCTGCAGAGAAGATTTATAATTCAATTATTTCTTATTATGATGCAGATGAGGCAATTATTTATTTAAAGGGTTTGGGTTTTTCTGTTAAAGAAATTACGAGAATTATAAGTTTGTATGGTACAAATGTAAAAAAGGTTTTAGAAAGTGATTTGTATTCGTTAGTTGATTTTGTCGATTTTAATAAATTAGATAAGATTTACTTTAATATATTTGATGAAACAACTGATATGCGAAAACTAGCTTGTATAATTGAAGCGATGAAGAGACTTACTTTTGCATCAGGAGATACTTATTCATATAAAGAAGAAATCTATGAGTATGTCTTAGCTGAGTTTAAAATTGATTTATATGATACGATGGATAGTCTGATTGAAGAACTTGAATCAAATGGAGAAGTAAAGGTTATTCAAAATAAGTATTATTTAGAGAATAATTATCACGATGAAATATATATAAGAGATGCTTTATTTAAAATATATTCTGCTGATACACGTATGACTAGTAACTTTAATAATTATTTAGAAGCGATTGAAACAGAATTTAATATAAAATATAACGATGAACAAATTAAAGCTATAAAGGAGGCTTTACTTAATTCTGTTACAGTTATTACAGGTGGGCCGGGAACAGGTAAGACAACTATTATAAATGGACTTTTGAGAATGTATCAGTACATGAATAATTTAACTGATCTACAAATGGGTAGAAAAGTGGCTTTACTTGCACCTACTGGAAGAGCTAGTAAGAGAATGAGTGAAACAACTAACTTTGGAGCATCTACAATTCATAGATATTTAAAATGGAATCACGAGACAAAAGAATTTGGTGTTAATGAACTTAATAGAAATGAGCATAAATTGATTATAGTAGATGAAGTTAGTATGATTGACTCTGAACTAATGGCTAGTTTGCTTAGAGGAATTTATCATGATATAAAAATTGTCTTTGTAGGAGATGAACATCAGCTTCCATCTGTAGGTCCTGGCAATGTTTTAAAAGATATAATTGCATCAGATATGTTTCCTCATGTAAGACTTGCAAATATCTATCGCCAAAGTGATAACTCATATATACCAGTGCTTGCTCAAGAAATAAAAGATGTTGCCGATTATATAGATCTCGAAAATAAAAAAGATGATTATAATTTTTTAGCATGTGATAGAAAAAATATTAAGTCAATGCTTAAAAATATTGTCAATAGATGTATTGATAAAGGTATGACAGAAAAAGATATGCAAATACTTGCTCCAATGTATAAGGGTGAAAATGGTATTGATAATTTAAATGTTATTTTACAGGAATTATTTAATCCAACATCTCCTAAGCTTAATGAAGTACACATAGGTTCATTAATTTATAGAGAAAATGATAAAGTAATTAATCTTGTTAATAATATAGATCAAAATATTTTTAATGGTGACATTGGTTATATAAAGTCAATTAATACGGAAAAAGCATCAGAATTTATGACTATTGATTTTTATGGTAATAGAGTAACGATAAAGAAAGATGAAGTACCAACTATTAAACATGCTTATGCCATGAGTATACATAAAAGCCAGGGTAGTGAATTTAATCACGTAATAATACCTATGAGCTCAGAATATAATCGAATGCTTTATAATAAACTTTTGTATACTGGTGTATCAAGAGCAAAAAAGTCTCTTGTAATTATTGGAGATGCCGCTTCTTTTATGTATGCTGTTAAGAATTCTTATAGTAAAGAAAGAAAAACTTCATTAACTGAGTTAATTGTGAATAAATTTAAAAATTAAGTTCATACTAATAATGGAGTTGATAATATGAAGAAAATAATGAGTACACTTGCTGTTACTACAACTTTAGGATGTGCTTTAGCAACTAGTTATCTTGTTATGAAAAATAAGAAGAAAAACATGTTAGATATTATAATAGAAGAAATTGAAACAATTAAATGATAAGGCCTCATAATATTTATGAGGTTTTATTGTAAAATAAAAAAATAAGTGAATCAATCATTCACTTATTTTAATTCTAGATAAACAGATTTGTTATAGTCGTGATCTTCTATTTCAAATTCTTCTAATGTTTTAGTGCTTATTAAATAAAACTTATGAAGTAGATTATCTTTTGAATGGTCTAGACTTACTGGATCATCCCAAGTTAAATCAAGATGTAACCACTCATTTTTAGGTTTAACGGCGTTCCACACATGAGTTGTACTTGCAACTTTAAAATTTGGAATATTTAGTCTATCTAATACTAAAGCCATGGCATCAGTATATCCTGAGCATATTGCTAATCCTTCAAATAATACACCATTAGCTTTAGATGATGGGCTGCTTGTTGTCTCTTCATTTTTAGTTTTTTCTTCATATGATTCATCATATCTAGTTGTATTAATAAAGTAATCGTGGAATGCGTATATTATATCTTCAGTACTCATTTCTGGTTTTACAAGACTAACCCATAAATCATCTAGTTTATTATTTATTAATCTTTTGTCTTCTTCAGTATAAGTATAATCAATATTAACTGTAATTTCTCCAGCTGAATCGTATTTTACTCTAAGAATTGTAAAGTTATTGAATGGAGATACATAATTACCTAGAGTTGTAAGGTATTCTTTATTATTTTTATCACTTATTATTTTAACGTCGTTTATACAATCTTCATATTCAACGGGACAGTAGAAAGTAAAATTTTGATATCCTCTATCTAAAATAGTATAAAAAATATTTAATAGTTCTTGAAAATTATATGGTACAAAGTTATCTGTAACACTTACATATTCATAAGTTTGATTTTTAGCATACTTATTTTCTTCAGGTAATACTACTGTTTGAGCACTGTAAAAGTAATCATTAATAGTTTCTGTTATTTCGGGTAGTTTTACAATAGTTGTTCCAACTATAGAAAAACATATTAGAAGTGTTAAAAGTCTTTTCATCATATCACCTAATATAATCATATCAATTAGATAAAAAAAAAGAAATGATTATTTGCTCATTTCTTTAACTTTTTTATTTAATCTTGACTTTTGTCTAGCACAAGTATTCTTTTTTACTAATCCTTTAGAACAAGCTTTGTCTATATTAGCTATAACAGTTTTAAGTTCTGAACTTGCAAGTTCTGCATCCTTAGCTTTAATAGCATTTTCACATCTCTTGATAGAGTTTTTTACTCTAGCAGTATATTCATTGTTAGCTACTGTTTGAACTTTGTCTGTTTTTATAGATTTTTTAGAACTTTTAATATTAGCCATTATTTTCGCTCCTTCCTTAAATACATCTAAAATTTTATCAAAAAAGTAGGTAAATTGCAAACCTTTTTAGTAAAAAACTATAAATAAGTAATAAATCATATTATTTATGCAATAAATTATGATAAATATTAACTAAAATGAATACATATGCTGTTTAGTTAATATCCACTTGCAATTTATGCAAAAAAGTTATATTATATGCAATCAAAGAGGTGATGCTATGAGTAACTTAGAGTTTGAATGTGCTTTTTTGGATATTGATGTAGTTGAATTTAAGAAAAAAATAGAGAAGATGAAACTAGAAAAAATCGGAGAAAACTTTCAAAAACGTTATGTATATGACTTTAATCCAGTTAATCCAAACTCTTGGATTCGTCTACGTACAAATGGGAAAAGAACTACTCTTGCAATTAAAGATATAAAAAATAAGAATTCAATAGGTGGTACATCTAAATTAGAAACTGAGGTTGAAAATTTTGCAGCTACTAATGAGATGTTAAATAGAATGGGATATTATGCCAGAAACTATCAAGAGAATAAACGAGAGGAATATCTTTATAAAGATGTTATTGTTAAAATAGACTATTGGCCACAAATAGAACCTTATATAAAGATAGAAGGTAAATGTGAGCAAGATGTTTTGGAAGCAGCAAAAGAACTTGAACTTCCAGAGGATAAAATGACTACTTTAGATGTTCAATCAATTTATAAACAAATATATGGTATAGATCTTTTAAATATAAGGGAGTTAAGATTTTAATGAAGGCTTGTTGGAATTTAACTAATATTTGTAATGAGAATTGTTTCTATTGCTTTAGAGAATTACAAGAAAGACCTAGATCACTTGAAGATAATTTCGTTATTATAAACAAACTTAAGAATATTGGTTTTACGGGAATTACTTATGCAGGCGGAGAACCTTTACTTTATAAGGGCCTTCCAGAACTTTTAAAGTACGCTGCATCTCTTGGTATAGAAAATTCTCTTATAACAAATGGCAAATGCTTAACTGTTGATAACTTAGATAGTTATTTATCATCAGTTACAAAGTTAACATTTTCTGTTGATTCGCCAAATGAGTATATTAATACAATGACGGGTAGAGGTGTGGATCATTACAAACATATAAAAGAATTATTACCATATATTAAAGAAAGATTTCCGAATATTATATTAGAAATTAATACCGTTGCTACAAAAGATAATTTAGCTGAACTTGATTATATGTTTGAGGCCTTAGGTAGTGAGATATCATTCTATGGCTTGAAGAAGTGGAAAATATCGAGATTTTGTCCTTTAAGGGGATACGCTAAAGAAAGAAAAAATATATTTAACTTAACAGAAGAAGAATTTTTAGATGTTGAAAAGAACTATAGTGGTTTAATAGCGCCATTTGAAATATCTGTAAGAAATACAGATTCAATAGAAGAAAATTTAATAATATCACCTAAGGGAGCTTTAAAGAAAGCGAAAAATAATGAAGAGTATACTTTAGTTGATGATATTGTTAATACCAATGTCGTAACGGCAAAGAAAGCACTTAGATTGGGAGGTGGCTACAATGTATAATAGTAATTTAAATTTAAATTTATATAAGATGTTTTATGATGTTGCTCAATATGGATCTGTATCAACTGCTTCAAAAAACTTAAACGTTAGTCAACCAGCAATCTCAAGAGCAATAAAAAAGTTAGAGGAAGATTTGGATGTTACACTTTTTTATAGAACTCTTAATGGTATGATTTTAACAGAGAAGGGGAAAGAACTATTAACATTTGTTGAAGAAGCTTGCAATAGTTTAATAATTGGTGAAAGAACAATGATGGAAACTAATAGTTTGGTTAAGGGGAAGTTAGCTATTGGTGTACCTTATTCAATTGCATCGTTTTATTTACTTGATAGAATAAATAAATTTCATGAAAAATATAAAGATATTGAAATATCTTTAATTAATCGACCAACTGAAGAGTTAATAAAGCTTCTTGAGAGTCATGAGATTGATTTTATTCTTGATGTTTCACCAATAATTGTTCATGAAAAAGAATTACATATTGAAGAACTTTTACACTGCCATTATGGATTTGTTGCAAAGAGGGATGCAAATTATCAAGTTAATAGTTTAAGTGATTTAGAAAATCTACCACTTTGTTTGCCAACCGAAAAAAGTTATAAAAGACAAAGATTAAATGAAATACTAATCGACAGTGATGTAAAACTATCTAATGTTATCGCGATTGAAAGTAATGAAATGATAAAAGATACTATAAAGAATAATAATATTATTGGTTATGTTTTATTAGATTCAGTAGAAAAAGAATTAAAAAGTGGTGAATTTGTAGAATTAACTGTTGAAAAAAATTTACCGTATGCTACAATTAACTTAGTTTACATTGATAAATACCTAACAAAAGCGCCTAGTGTATTTATAAGTGAATATCTTAAAAAAGATGTGTATTAATATAAAGTTATAAGGGGTATAAATTTTTGTTATATACTTGCATAAAAGTTATAATACATATTTAAAATTGGTATTTGAAAAAGGTATTGCCTTGTATTATTATATATCTACAACTTGAAAAGGGAGACTCTCTTTCAATTAGGAAAGAATCATTCATAAACTATAAGGCCTCTTCAAGTATTAAAGAATAAAAGGGAATAGGAATAAAAAGGGGATTAATAAAGGTATCAATTGTTGATGTAGCTTGTTGATAGTCAAAACCAATAAAATAATAATTTCTTAACTACAAAAACAAACCATATAAACATTTCAAAGGATGCAAGGGAACTTGCACAATACACTATTCTTTGAATCTCTAAAATCAATATCCTAACTATGTTAACAATTGATATATGATATTGATTAGAATAAAAAGGTAATATAAAAAGAGAATAAAAAGGAAAAAGGAGTACACGGGGTGTGCTCTTTTTTGTATGTTTTTTATAATTTAAATCGTTAGTATAATGTAAGGAGATAAGTATTAATACTAGAAGGGAGTTTGTGATGGAATCTTTATTTATGGAAATTTATCAAAAATATTATAAAGATGTGTATAATATAGCATTTAGTTATACTCTTAATAAAAGTGATGCAGAAGATATTGTTCAGAAAGTATTCATGAAATTATTTAAAAATATTAATAAATTTAGTTCATCAGACATTAATGTAAAAAAATGGCTTTTTAAAGTTTCGTCTAATGAATCAAAAGATTTCCTAAAGTCTTTTTGGCGAAGTAAAATGACTAATTATGAGTTAACAGAAGTTCCTTATTTAAAAAGTGATGATAGTTTTATAATTTTTGAATTATTGAAAGAATTTGATTTAAAATATAGAATACCATTTTATTTGCATTATTATGAGGGCTATACGTCAAAGGAGATTGCACAAATATTAAAATTATCAAAAAATGTTGTAGATACAAGATTATTTAGAATAAAGAAAATGATGAGAGAAAAGTTAGGAGATGATGATTTATGAAAAAAATAAATGATAAAACAAAAGAATTTTTTGATGGTTTAGAAATATCGAATGAAAGAAAAGAAGAAATCTATAAAAAAATTGTTAGAAGTAAAGAAAAAAAATACAATTTAAAATTTTTTATAGCTACTGTGTCTTGCTGTTTTGTGTTGCTACTAGGAATAATTTCAGTAGCATATGCTGAGGAAATAAAGCAATCATTTAATACTTTAAGAGTAAAATATTTTCAAAAGTCAGTAGATGATAAAGAATTTCTTATGACTGATGTAAGAAGTGATTCCAAGTCTGTTATAAATTATGATGCTGAATTATCTTTAGATAATGAATATAGTTATGATGATTTAGAAAAAAAATTAGGAATTAATATTTTAGATAATTCATTATTTAAGAAAAAAGATTTTATAGTAAAAAATATTGAAAAGAAAAATGGTAATATAGGATTTTTACTTTTGGGTATCGATAATGTGTTTGATGAACATCCTGATCAGATTACCGATGAAGGTAATATTTATAGTCACGAATATATAAAATGTAATTTTGAGGTTAGTATATCGACTAAATATTCTGAAAAGTCTCCTGGAAGAGTTTATTCTTCTTCAAATAAGATAGAAAAAATTTATATAAGTTCTTTGGATACAAATGCAGTGATAGCACGTTTGGGTGGAGACCTTAGTGACACCATTTGGGATGTAAGGTTTGATTATAATAATGTTTCATATCATTTAGAATTATTCTTTTTTACATCAGGAAATCATAAAGATCAACTGTTAGAAATTTTAAATTCATTTAGTATTTAAATTGGAATAAGTAACTAATGAGGAAAGTTTGTTTTCCTCATTTTTTCTTTTATAAAATATTTTGTGACTTTTAATTGTTTCCAATCGTTATTATAATGAGAGGAAGAGAGTGAGATGGTTTATAGTGATTGATCGTTTTAACGAGATATATCATTTATATAATAATGATGTTTATCGATTAGTATTTAGTTATTTGTTAAGTAATGCTGATACTGAAGATGTAATGCAAAGAGTATTTATAAAACTTTACAATAATAAAAAAATATTATCTTTAACTAATGAGCAAATAAAGAAATGGCTATTTAAAGTAAGTATAAATGAAGCTAAAGATATTTTAAAATCGCCATGGCGTAAATTAATGACTAAATTAACAGATAATGATGATTCAACTGTAGTGCAAGACGATACTTTAATATGTGCCTTAAACAATATAAAGCCTATATATAGAATACCACTATATTTATATTATTATGAAGGATACAGTATAAAAGAAATTGCAATACAGATGCATAAAAGTGAATCATCTATAAAGATGCGCTTAGCTAGAGGAAAAGAAGATTTAAAAAAAGAAATGGAGGAAGTAAAATGAATAAGTTAAATAGTAAATTTACTAAAACCTTTAATGAAATGCAATTATCAAGTGAAAAAGAAGATTATTTAAAGGAAAAAATAATAACTGGCTATAAAAAGAAACAGAAAAGAAAAAAAGTTTTTGTAAGTGTAATAATTGTTTTTGGAATATTACTAGTAGGTACTGGAATAACTTCTGCTAAAGACTTAAGAGTAAGTCTTGATAAACTTATTATGAAAGTTAAAGTAAATCAAGAAGGTGAACCAATAAATCAAATACTTGTGCGATACGATGGTGGAAAGAAAATAAATAATGATGCAAATTTAAGTGAACCTAAATGTGAAACGAGTATTGCTACTATTGAAAATAAGCCGATAAAAGAAGAATGTCTTTCAATGTATTCATATGAAGACTTAGAGAGGAAGTTAAATATTAAACTTTTAAAAAGTGATTTGTTTAAAAAGAATAGATTTATTTT
>CAYWFZ010000044.1:0-12873 GCA_964458035.1 uncultured Muribaculaceae bacterium
CACGTGAAGAAATTGATAAATGGTTAATAAGTAAATATAATAAACTTCTTAAAAATGTAACAGAATCATATGAGAAGTATGATTTAAATGAGGTAGTTAGATATATTACAGCATTTGTTTCTGAAGATTTATCTAATTGGTATATTAGAAGAAATAGAAATAGATTCTGGGCAAGCGAATTAGATAACTCTAAAAAGGCTGTTTATAAGACAACTTATGAAGTTTTAGTAGGATTATCAAAAATGTGTGCTCCAATTATTCCTTATACAACAGAAGAAATTTATAGAAACTTAACTAACGAAGAATCTGTTCATTTAGCAGACTTCCCTAAATATGATGAAACATTAATAAATGAAGAGATTGAAGTTAAGATGGACTTAGTAAGAGATTTGATTTCAACCGGACGTTATGTAAGAGAAGAAACTAAAATAAAGGTTCGTCAACCAATAAGTGAATGTTTAATTGATGGTAAGTATGAGGCAATTTTAGGTGATTTAGTTAGTTTAATTGTTGAAGAATTAAATGTTAAGAAAGTTACATTCGTTGATGATTTATCTAAATATATGAACTTTACAATTAAACCAAACTTTAAAGTATGTGGATCAATGTTTGGTCCAAAAATGAAAGATTATCAGTCAGCTTTACTTGATTTACATGATGAAGATATTGAACTAATATTAAAAGAAGAAACTGTAACAATCGATTTTGATGGAGGAAGACTTGATATAACTCCTGATATGGTTGATGTAAGAATTGAGTCTAAAGAAGGATTTAATGTAGGTATGGAAAATAATAAGTTTATTATTTTAAATACTGAATTAACTCGTGATTTAATTATTGAAGGTCTTGCAAGAGAAATTGTTTCTAAGATTCAAAATATAAGAAAAACTAATGGATATGAAATAGCTGATAGAATTAATCTTTACTATGATGGTGATGATGATATTTTAGAAGCATTTAGTACATTTGAAGATTATATTAAAGATGAAACTTTAGCAATTGAATATGTTCATGATTCAAAGGGTGAAATTGTTGATATTAATGGACATGATGTTAATTTATTCATTGAAAAAAATTAGAAGGTATTCTTCTAATTTTTTTGTCAAATAAAACGACAAAATATGACATGGTTGTGTGATAGCATATAGAACTTGAGAGACGAGAAGATGCCTGCCACTTTCATAACTACAAGCTAAAATTATTCAGGGGGTTAGAAGTAAAGAAGGTGGTACAATGACTAAAAGAGAAATATCTGCACTGATATTTATCTTGGTTATTATTGTTTTTATTTTAGCAATAAAATAAAAAACGACATCTTACTCATTTGAATAAGATGCCCAAAACAAAAACATGTGGCGGGCATTAGCTTGTGATGTAACGCCTCTCACCGATTTAATTATAGCATATATTATAAACAATACAAGTTAACATTTTGTAAAATAATTGTACTCTAAACACCAAATATGGTGTATAAATTCCTACAACTTGTTATAATGAATGTATAATATGACAATAATGTCATAACAGTAATGGTGATAATATGAAGAATAAACAGTTTTTTATATTAATTCTTTTGCTTGTTATAGGTTTTGCGAGTATAAGCGCAACTTTGGTAATAAATGGAAATACCAAGATTGCAGCTAACTTAGATGACTTCAATGTAATGTTCATTGAAGGTTTTCTTAATGGTGAAACATCACCTAATGTTGTTATAAGTGAAGATAAAAAGACTTTAACATTTACAACTGACAAATTAACAAATATAAATGATACAGCAAGAGTGGACTATAAAGTAAAAAATGTTAGTACCCAATATGATGGAGATGTAACAATTAATTGTACAAATGCAGCAAATAGTTATGTTACTATAACTAGTTCGTTTGATGGTAGAACTTTACCACTAACAGATTCTGTTAATATGCAAGCCCAAGAAGTAAAATCTGGATATATAAATGTTGAATTAACAAAAGCAGTATCAGAAGATCAAGAAGTAAAAATAACATGTAAGATAGAAGTTACTGCAACAAGTAGAACAAACTATGCATATTCGCTTAGTTTTAATTCAAATGGTGGAACAGATGTAGAAGATAAGATTGTAGAATATAATGCTTCATATGGAGAACTAAGTATCCCAGAAAAAGAAGGATACACTTTTATTGGATGGTTCAATGAAGATGACGTTAAAGTAGATGAATCAACAATTCTAGATACAAAAGGAAATAAAACATTAACAGCAAAATGGGCTGAAAATACATATCCAGTAGAAATAAGAAAAGTTTACAAAGACAAAACAGAAACAGAAATAATAAATATTCCATATGGAGAATACGTTGATACTTTAATAACTGTTGGAGAAGAATATTATATATCAGATATAGAATGTACAAATGGATATACTATAGATAGTTTTAACAAAGATAAAATAATCTACAACGAACAAACAATTAGGATAAAAAATAACAGCATTACTAAGGAAAGCACATGCACCATTTCAATAAATAAAGGCATATTTGCTTATTCGTATACAGGAGCAGAACAAGAGTTTATTGTTCCGCTTGATGGAAACTATAAAGTTGAATTATGGGGAGCAAGTGGTGGTATATATGCTGATGCGCGAGGAGGAAATGGAGCATACACATCGGGAGATTTGGTCCTTACTGGCGGGAAGTTATTATACGTTTATGTTGGAGAAGAAGGACATTCAGGAAGTTATCATACAGGTGGAAACGGCGGATATAATGGTGGTGCAAAAGCGCAAAATACTGCGCATACTGGTGCTGGGAATTCTATCGGATCTGGAGGTGGAGGTGCAACAGATATTAGGTTAGTTAATGGCTCTTGGAATAATTTTGATTCTCTCAAATCCAGAATCATGGTTGCTGCAGGAGGTGCAGGTAGTTCTAGCAGTGGATATGGCGGTTTTGGAGGAGCTTTAACTGGAGGCTCTGGAAGTGTAAATAGTGGAAGTAATGGAATAGCAGGTTCAGGTTATGGTGCTTCGCAAACTGGTGGTGGTTCATGTATGATAAATGGCAGTAATTCTCTTGGTGGAAATTGTACTGGTTCTTTTGGATTAGCTAACACTACCTCATATTATTCTTCACCTTATGTGAATACAGGCGCTGGTGGTGGAGGTGGTTATTATGGAGGAGGTAGTTCATCTACTGGATCTCTTGGTTATGCAGCTGGCGGAGGTGGTGGAGGTTCATCATTCATTTCAGGGCATACCGGATGTAATGCTATCTCAAAAGACTCTGTATCTTCTAATATAATTCACACCGGACAACCTAATCACTATTTAGGTTATATATTTTCAAACACAAATATGAAAGCAGGAAATGAAGGAATGCTCTCTCATGATGGAAAATCTACTATGACAGGAAACTCGGGTAATGGTTATGCTAAAATTACATATTTAGGATGATGCTTAATACATTATCCTTTTTCTTTTGTTTTAGTTATTAATTGTCTTTTTATTTTTATATCTTTATGGTATAATTGATACATAGAATAGGAAGGTTAAGCATGAACTTTGATCAATTAACAAGAATGTTATATCAAGAAAATATTAATTGGGTTTATTCAATAATTCGTGATTTAGATACTAAATGTATTGAAAGAAAAGATAAGTTTATTGCTGACCCATATATATTTAATAATATTGTTGCATTAGGTTATTATTTTATGAATCTTTATATTGTTAGTAATATTAATAATTTTACTGAAGAAGATGCTAATATGGTAATGAATGCAATCATAACAGGTGCTAGTAGTTATGATCAATACAAGTTAAGTCAAATATATAAAAGAGATATAAAGTTAGATACTTTGGTAGAACAATATAATTCAGTTGTTAGAAAGACTAAGGCTTATTCACCAAATGATGGATTAAAGGCAAGAGTAGTAGCAATTGATGAAATATATAGAAGAATATATGATGTGTTTAATAAAAGACACTTTAATGTGTTTGTTAGGGTGTTTATAACATCTTTTAAAGATTATGAGAAAAGTATAAAGGAAATAATAGATAATTACTTGAATAAGAGATAGGATTGGTAACATGTTTAGTAATGAAAAAATTAAACAAGTTTTTAATGCGATTAAAGATAATGGTATCGATGCTTTTGATGATGAGTCATTAGCAAGATTATTATCTATTTTAAATGAAGAAGAATTTGATTTGTTTGAACAAAAATGTTATCAAGAATTAGATGGATTAGAAGCATTAATGCGTATTATGAGAATTAGGCCGTTTGCTGAGGCTATCGTAATGCGCGATTTATATAAAATACGTACAAATAAGTTATATGAAGACTATAAGGCATCATTAGAAGATGATAGTTATAGAGAATTTTTTAAGAATTTAAAAATTGATGAATTAGCTGCTTTAAAAAAGTATGTATCTTATACGATTGATAATAGTGATGAAGTTAATATGAGTGGTGCTAAGAAAATTATTAATATGATAACTAGAGAAATAAAAATAAAGGAAGAATTAAAGAAACCTCGTTTTGAATAGACGAGGTTTTTTTTGTGAACAAATACTTTAAGTAAGTCTAAATTTTTACATTTTTACAATTAGTGTACTAGTGATGATATTTTTTTATAAGTATACTTCTATAATAGGAGTGGAGTATATGAAAAAAAAGTGTCTTATATTTGTTGTAGTAGCCTTACTTCTTGTAGGTTTTGCTAGTGTTGCTACTACTTTGGTAATTAACGGCTCATTTATAGTTGGAGAAAACAAGAATGATTTTAAAATAATATTTACAAATGCTAGTTTAAATGGGAATGAAAATCAAGCTTTTATAAGTGAAGATAAAAAATCTATTCATTTTGTAACTGATGAACTTAAAAATATAAATGACGAAGTAACTTTAGAGTATGAAGTTTCAAATACATCGAGGAACTATGATGCTGATGTTCAAATATCTTGTCATTATAAAGAAAATGGAGTTAATTTGAATAGTATCTTAAATTTAGAATTAGCTCCATTAGATATGAAAGTTTTAGCAGGAGAAAGTAAAAGTGGAATGGTTAAAGTAACTATGACTAGGTTGGCTACTGAAGATGCTGATGTTGAATTAGTTTGTGATTTAGTTTCTAATGCTTTAGAGCGGGATATATTAGCAGATGAATTTGTTCAAAAATTAGATAATATGATAATGTATCAAGAAACAAATGTAAGTGTATGGAAGTATAGCTATAATATAAAAACTGTGACCATTGAGAATGTCATTGATAATTCTCATAAATTAGAAAATAGTTTAATATTTGATATTTCTGATAAACAAAATGGAACTGTAATGGCGTATTTAAATGCTCGAGATGATTCCACTGAAGATAAGACTTATTATGATCTTTATATTCAGGCTAATGGTAAGGTATATACAAATTATGATTCGTCGGGTTTGTTTTCTTATTTTACATATTTAGAAAATATTACTGGTATTGAAAATTTAGATACAAGCAAATCTACTACTATGGCATCTATGTTTTATAATTGTATGAGGCTAAAAAAACTAGATTTATCTAATTTTGATACTTCTAATGTTGTTAATATGAATGGAATGTTTTATTGTTGTCAGGCTTTAGAAGAACTAGACCTTTCGAGCTTTGATACAAGTAAAGTTAGGGATATGTCTTATATGTTTAATATGTTTGCCGTTTACACTGATGGTTCAGTTTTAAAGAATATTAATTTAAGTAGTTTTGATACGTCCAATGTAACGGATATGAGTGCTATGTTTAGTTTTTGTGAAAAACTAGAAACATTGTCATTAGGTAATTTTGATACATCCAATGTAACGGATATGCATGATATGTTTAGTTATTGTAAATCTCTAACAGAATTAAATTTAAGAAATTTTAATACTGACTCCGTTATAAACTTTTCTAATATATTTTTAATGTGTTCAAAATTAAATAATTTGGACTATAGTAGCTTCAACACTGAAAATGCTACGACACTTTCGGGAATGTTTTCCGGCTGTCAAAATCTTAAGTCGATTGATATAACGCATTTTAAGACTTCTTCTGTTCAAGATTTTTCTAGTATTTTTTCAGGCTGTTCTAGTATAAATAATCTTGATTTAAGTAAGATTGATACAAGGAATGCCACAAATATGTCATCTATGTTTGCTGGCTGTTCTGGATTAACTACAATAGATTTGTCAAAATTCAGTACTTCAAAAGTTATGAACTTTTCCTCTATGTTTAGAGGTTGTGCTAATCTTAAATCTATCGATTTAACTTTACTAGATACAAGTAACGCTGTTAATATATCTTATCTTATAGCAGAATCTCCAAAATTAACAACGGTAGACTTTAGTACATTTAATACAAGTAAGGTTCGTAATATGGAAGGAATGTTTAAGGGGTGCTCAGGTTTTAATACTATTGATCTTAGCTACTTTGATACGTCTAATGTTACAAATATGAAATTTTTATTTCAAGATTGTGTCAATATTAACAATTTAGATTTTTCAACATTTGTAACTGAGAATCTTGTTGGTACTTTTAGTATGTTTGAAAATTGTAGTAGTTTAACTCGATTGGATTTAAGTAGTTTTACAAATGAGAGTGGAAATCTTGAATATTTAAATAGTCTATTTTATCAGTGTACCAGTTTAGCATTTCTTGATATAAGTGGATTAGATTTAACAACTTTGAAAAAACCCTGGATTTCACTTTCGAGTGATTCTATGGATAGTAGTTTTGTTGGTATGCCTCTTGGTGCAAAAGTGTATGTTAAAAATCAAGCTTCTAAAGATGCAATTTTAGCGCTTCGCTCAGCTAAAGACCTTTATTATTATTCAAGGCCTGATTGGACAGCTTCTAATGTAATTGTTAAGGCATAAAAAAATCATTACTATTGTAATGATTTTTCTTATTATCTATTGTAGAATTCAACTACTAGAGATTCGTTAATTTCAGCGTTAAGTTCGCTTCTTTCAGGTAATCTTGTATATGTACCTGTTAATTTCTTTGGATCAAATTCAACAAATGCAGGTCTTGTAACATTAGCTTCAAGAGCAGCTCTGATTGCTGGATGTTCTAAAGAATTTTCTTTAACACTTATAACATCTCCTGGTTTACATTGGTATGAAGGAATGTTTACCTTTTTACCATTAACTAAGATATGTCCATGATTTACGATTTGTCTAGCACCACGACGAGTGTTAGCCATACCCATTCTATATACTAGGTTATCAAGTCTTGACTCTAGTAATTTTAAGAAGTTTTCACCATGAACACCATGCATTTTAGCAGCCTTATCAAAAGTACGTCTAAATTGCTTTTCATTTAATCCATACATAAATCTGATTTTTTGTTTTTCTTGTAATTGGATACCGTATTCAGAAACTTTTTTTCTTCTACCTGCACCATGTTGACCTGGAGCATAAGCTCTTCTTAAGTCTTTACCATTTTCTAATGTAGAAAAACCTAATCTTCTAGATTTTTTATAAGCTGGACCAGTGTATCTTGCCATAAATATTCTCCTTTCTTAATTTTACGTAAAAAAGGATTTTATTATATCTCTTTCTTAGGGTGTTTAGTCATCTTTCCCTTAGGCAGTCTAAGTTACTAGAACTATTTCAACTAAACACATTAAGAATTGAATATAATACTGCCTTCGCACTTACGCACTTAGTAATATACACTAATTATATGTGAATGTCAATGATTTTAGACGAATATTTAGGTCATTTTAACTTATAGAAAAGCCTTTTAGCGTTATTATCAAGTGCTAGTTCAAGTTCATCGAATTCTAAGTTTCGTAATTCTTGTATTCTTTTGAAAATTAGTTTTCCATCAATTCTAGGGAAATCACTCATATATGGATAATCTGTTTCAATAAGTAAGTTATCAAGTGGGATGTTTTTAACAATTTCAAGGGATTTTTTTGCAGTTGGTCTTGTAATAGGCGTACCAACAGATATGAAACCATCTCTTTTTATAATCTCTCGTGCATCATCAAGATTCGGTTGGAAACAATGAAATACAAAACCATAATGAGTCGGATGATGTTTTAAGATATCAAGCACTAACTTATTAGTATTATTTGAGTGTATTATGATTGGCAAGTGAAGAAAGTTAGCAAGCTCAATAGATTCAATAAATTTTTTCTTTTGTATGTCCAAATCCCCTGATGTATCTAAACCTGTTTCACCAATAGCAACTACATATTTCGAATTATTTGAATACATAAAAATACTTAATATATCTTCAATATTACCATCCATTAAAGGATGAACTCCTAAGGAAGCATAGAATTTACTATAATTACCAGCAATTGCAAGAGCTTCTATATTGGTGTCATAGTTACATCCAATGTTAATTACTCTATCTAACGCGGAATTATTTATTTTTATAATCTCTTCTTTTAAGTTCTTTAGAACGTTCGAATTAATGTGTGCGTGCGTATCAATCATAAACCCTCCATAAGTGTCATTATTATATCATAACAATACTCAAAATAATTGTTCAATTTAAAAAAATATGTTAAAATGAAGATTAGAATAAGGGTGAAGGGTATGGCAGAGTTACAAGAACATTTTAAAATGGATTACAAAAGAATATTACCTAATGCTAACCATATAGTAAAAGGTAATAAATACCGTATTACTGTTTTATCTGATTTATTAGTTAGGCTTGAATATTCTGAGACTGGTTCTTTTGAAGATAGACCTACTGAACTTGTAATGAATAGAAAATTCCCAGTAACTAATTTTGAAAAAAAAGAAGATAATAAATTTGTCACTATTAAAACATCATACTTTACTTTAACATATCAAAAAGAAATGTCTTTTACAGGTTCAAAAGTTTCTCCTGATCAATATTTAAGAATTGATTTAAATGGAACTGATAAATATTGGTATTTCAATCATCCGGAGGTAAGAAACTTTGGTGGTTCGTCATTTTCACTTGATGGGGCTGATGGAAATGCTAAGTATGGAAGAGGCCTTTATAGTACTGATGGTTTTGTATCTATAGATGACTCTAAAACTTTGATATTTAATGAAGATGGAACCTTAGGTAAAAGAAGTGATAAGAGAATAGATACGTATGTATTTATGTATAAACGTGACTTTGGTGCTTGTTTAAGAGATTATTTTACTTTAACAGGTTATCCACCATTAATACCAAGATATGCTTTAGGAGTATGGTGGAATAGAAATATTGAATATGATTCTAAAGAACTTGAGAGATTGGTATATAAATTTAATAAGAATAGAGTTCCTTTATCTATTATAATGCTTGGAGATAAATGGCATAGACAAATGAGTAAAATATCATCGGGTTTATCTTTTGATGAAAGATTATTTAAACGTCCTAAACGTCTTACTGATTTTTTACATAGTAAGAATATTCGTCTAGCTGTTAAAGTTAATCCTATGGAAGGTATAAGTAAAGATGAAGATTATTTCTTGCCATTTAAAAATGCTTCTGGATTAGAAGGAGATATTAAACTACCTTTTAATGTATTTAATAAAAATGTTTTAAGTTCTTATTTTGATTATTTAATACATCCTTTAATGAATTATGGAGTAGATTTCTTTTGGATAGATTATGATAATATTAATGATAAAACTAGTTTAAGAGCTTTAACTCATTATCATTTTAATGATTTTAAACAAATAACTAATCGTCGTGGAATAACCCTAGCTCGTAATGCGGGAATTGCGGCACATAGATATCCAATCCATTATACAGGAGAAACACTTGTTAGCTGGAAGAACTTAGAAATGTTACCTACTTATAATTCGACAGCATCTAACCTTGGACTTTCTTGGATTAGTAATGATATTGGTGGATACACGGATGGTATAGAAGACGGAGAACTTTATTCAAGATTTGTTCAATTTGGTTGTTTTTCTCCAATATTAAGATTATCGGCTGATGAAGGAAGATATTATAAAAGGGAACCTTGGAAATGGGATATTACAACTCAATCCGTAGTTAGTCAATATTTACGCTTAAGACATGCTTTAATACCATATCTTTATAGTGAAGCTTTCCGTTATACTAAAACAGGACTTCCTTTAGTACAACCTTTATACTATCGTTATCCGGAGATATACGATGAACCATTATATAAATCAGAATATTATTTTGGATCATCTTTATTTGTGGCACCAATTACTAAAAAACGCGATAACTTGATGGATAGAACAATATTAAAATTGTTTTTGCCTGATGGTGTATGGTATGATTTTACAACTGGTAAAAGATATGCTGGTGGAAAACGCTATACAACATTTTATAAACAAGAAGATTATCCAGTATTTGCTCGTGCTGGTACAATCATTCCTATGGCAATTTTAGATGAGAGAAATATAAATGATACTAATCCACCTAAGGCAATGGAAATACAGATATTCCCTGGAAATAGCAATACTTATGAACTTTATGAAGATGATGGTATTTCATCGCTTTATGAAAAAGGGTTCTTTATTGTTTCTGATATAGATTATACATATCAAAAGAATAACTATACAGTTACAATAAGACCAGTTGCAGGTAAGAGTGGTATAATTCCTCCTCATCGAGCATATAGAATAAGATTTAGAAATGTTAGAGAACCGGATGAAGTTGTAATAAGAATAGGAAATGAGAAAGTTAAGGGCGCTGAAAGTTATGTTGATGATAATGACTTTGTTATTGAACTTCCAGCTTTATCGACACTTAAACAAGTAACTATTTCAGTTAAAGGTAAAAACCTTGAAATTGATGCTATAAGACTTGTTAATGACGATATTGAATCTATTTTAAATGATTTACCAATTCAAACCAAAATAAAAAATGTTATTGGTGAAACATTACTAAGTGATACTGATATTAAACAAAAACGTATTGAGGTACGAAAATTAAAAAAACTTGGAGTGCATCAGAAATATATCAATTTGTTTCTAAAACTTCTTGAATATTTAGCAGAAGTTTAGTATAATGATTTGCAAGCAGAGGAAGAAAAAGTAGTAGATTATGAGTCTATTAAAGAGAGTTACTATTTGGTGGAAAGTAATATAGATGAGTAGTTGAACTTGTTTTTGGATGTGTTAGGGTTACTCCTTTAAAGGTTTAATGAGTATAATTAAGGTGGTACCGCGAGTTTTCGTCCTTTGGATGAAGACTCTTTTTTATTCAAGGAGGGTATAATGCAATATTTATTGTGGTATGTAATAATTTTAATGGTAATATTTTTAGTCCTCTATATAGTAGAGTTTATTATACCAGATAAGAAAGATACATTAGGATCAAGCAAAGTTTTTAATTTTATTACTAAAAAATATAATTTAAGTATGACAAAGAAACGTGTTAGATTGTTATCTAAGATAATAGTGTTTGTTAATTCAATAATATTATCTATACCGATGATGATTGTTTTATTTGTTGATTTACCTTATATGAGTGCTTTAGGGCTATCACTTATTATATTTGTTCCTCTGATATTGTTTGGTTATAATTTAGTTGGTTATTTATTAAAGAAGAAAGGTTGGTAATTATGGAATATAATTATAAAGAAATAGAAAAAAAATGGCAGAACTTTTGGGAAAAGAATAAGACATTTAAAACTGATATTAGAGATTTTTCTAAACCAAAATTTTATGCACTTGATATGTTTCCTTATCCCTCTGGAGTAGGATTACATGCTGGACATCCTGAAGGCTATACAGCAACAGATATTGTTTCAAGAATGAAAAGAATGCAAGGGTATAATGTTTTACATCCAATGGGATATGATTCATTTGGTTTACCCGCTGAACAATATGCAGTTCAAACTGGTAATCATCCTAGTAAATTTACAGAAGAGAATATTGAAACATTTACTAAACAACTTAAAGAATTAGGCTTTGATTATGACTGGGATCGTGAATTTGCTACATCTGATCCATCATTTTATAAATGGACTCAATGGATATTTAAAAATCTATATAATGATGGTTATGCAAAATATATTGATATGCCAGTTAATTGGTGCGAAGAATTAGGTACAGTTTTATCTAATGATGAAGTAATTGATGGTAAAAGTGAACGTGGAGGATATCCAGTAGTTAGAAAGAATATGCGTCAATTGTGTATCGATCAAGCTGCTTTTGCTGAAGGATTACTTGAAGGATTAGAGACAATTGACTGGCCAACATCAACTAAAGAAATTCAAAAGAACTGGATTGGAAAATCAATTGGTGCTCATGTTGATTTTAAAGTTGATGGATTTGATGATAAATTTACCGTGTTTACTACTAGATGTGACACTTTATTTGGCGCAACTTACTGTGTTTTAGCTCCTGAGCATGAACTAGTAGATAAGATTACTACAGAGGACAAACGCAAGGAAGTAGATGAATATAAAGCTGCTTGTGCCTTAAAAAATGATATGGAAAGAACAGAACTTAATAAAGATAAGACTGGTGTATTCACTGGCGCTTATGCAATTAATCCTGTTAATAATGGACGTATTCCTATCTATATAAGCGATTATGTTTTAGCTTCATATGGAACAGGCGCAATTATGGCAGTTCCAGCACATGATGAAAGAGATTATGAATTTGCTAAAAAGTTTAATATTCCAATAGTTCAAGTTATTGCAAAAAATATTGTTGGTACTGGAGAAAATGCCATAAGAGATGGCAAAAAGATGACTGATAGAGAAGTTGTTAATGTTATTATCAAGCATCCAACAGAAGATAAGTATTTATGTGTTAATAATAAAAAGTTTGATTGGATAACATTCGTTATGGGTGGGATTGAAAATGACGAATCTGTAATCGAAGCTGGTATTCGTGAAGTTGTTGAAGAAACGGGTTATACTGATATCGTGATTGACCATGAAATGGAATTTATTTATTATGATAATTTCTATGCTGCTCA
>CAYWFZ010000045.1:0-11954 GCA_964458035.1 uncultured Muribaculaceae bacterium
GGTGTTCCCTTTTTTAATTTATGCAAGTTTCCTTGACATATTCATTATAACACTTTTTATAATACTTTATCAAGCCCCTTATAGTAAACAGAAAAACTCCTAATATTTATTAGAAGTTTTTAAGCAATATATTCGAGTATTTTATTTTTACTTTTACTTTCTATTCTTGATACTTTAACTTGTGATATACCAAGTAGTTTAGCTACCTCACTTTGTGTTAAATCTTTATTATATCGGTAGTCAATTACTGCAGATGATAATGGATCTAAACTAGCAATAGAATCTTGTAAAAGGATTTTCTCATCTAAATCATTAGTACATCCTACTTGAATATTGGCATATTCATCATCCAAACTAAACATATCTTCCATTAACATAACTACATACTCAATTTCTGATAAATCTATATCTAAATAAGCACTTATATCCATTAAAGTAGGAGCCCTACCCAATTCTTGTGTCAAAGTTGAATAAGCTTTAGTTACTAACTTATAAATTTTTAGATAGTACTTATTTAATTTTATATTACGACTTCTAACAGATAAATCATACATTTCTCCAAAGACATACTTTTTAGCATATTCACTAAAAACGACATCTGGATTATTATAATTATTGTATGCTTTAATTAGTCCCAAACAACCGGCTTGATATAAATCCTCACTCTCTACGTTATAAAATCTGCGAGCAGTACTTCTTATTAACCAATCGTACTCCTCTAGACTATCCATTATACTTTCAAGAGATTTAAAGCCACTAATTCATTAGATACATTGTCGTAATCTACAACAGTATTTATTTTATTATTTACAATAAGTACTTTACCTTGATTTGTTTTAGCTTCTTCTCCGGCTTGAACTAATGCCCTTTCCCCAGTTTCATCCAAACACACTAGTTCACCCAAATTATAGACTACATAACGTATACCATAATCTTTTATTATCGGTACAACATATTCTAAAAACTTATTTGATGTATTAGCATTGAGATTTCCTTTTAGTCTAACAAATAAAATACCTTTCCTATATTCCATATTTATTTTTAACATAATTATCACCCAAGAATAAGTCTACTCTATTTTTATACTCTAATATATGCATTCGACAAAACAGAAAAAAACAAGACAAAATGATATGTAAATATTAATGTATAAATTAATAATTTCTGTCAACAATAATAGTAGAAATGAGGTTGAGACATGAATACATTACAGAAAGCGTGTTTAGTTATAACAATTATTGGAGCGCTTAACTGGGGATTTATAGGTTTACTAGACATCAATATAATTGAATCAGTATTTGGTGTGGGATCTGTAATCGCAAGAGTTATTTACTCAATTGTAGGATTAACAGGTTTGATTAATGTTGGTATCCTATTTACTCATTTAGATGAAGATTAATAAATTTAAGAGCTTTTATTAAGCTCTTATTTATTTGCTATTATTTCTAATTTCTGCTATTATATGAGGCATTAAGAAGGGATAACTTTGAAAATATTAATTTACAATAATGGATGTGTAAGAGAAGAAATTATCACAAAGCATTTACGAGAAAGAATTGTTGAAGAAGGACACGAAAAATGTTACTCAGCAATGGATGCAGATGTGCTTATTTATGTAACATGTGCTGGTGTTAAAAAAAGTATAGTTGAATCACTTAAAGACATTAGTTCTTTTAAGTTATTAAAGAAAAAAGATGCAAAACTTATAATAACCGGATGTCTTACAAGAATGGATTTTCTATTTGACGAACTAAAAAAAGAAGATAATGTTTACATTGTAAAAAATACAGATTTTGTTGTACCAATATTTAATATTCTAAATGAAGAAAATAAGAGAAACACAATAAAAACAAAACTAGATAATCGAACTAGATTTTCCTATGATTCCAACGTGTCTATTCAATTCATGCTATGTAATGGTTGCATAAATAAATGTTCATTTTGTAAAGAAAACTACCTAGATACTAAAGTTACATCAATTCCCTATGATATTGCATTTAATTATCTTAAATCACTAGTTGAAACTGGTACAAGAGCTATAACACTAAGTGGAGAAAACTTGACCCTTTATGGAATAGATTTATATGGTAAACCAGTACTTCATAAGTTTATTCATGACTTATGTGCTCTTCCTGGACTTATGTTTTTAACCATAAATGAAGTAACTATTCAAAATATGTATCCTGAACTACTTAATGAATTAATTATGCAAGAAAAAGTTGGTGAAGTTGGTATTCAAATAGAAACTGTATCTGATCCATTATTAAAACTAATGAATAGAAATCATGACTTTGAAAAACTTGACTATGTAATAACATCTCTAACAAATGCAGGAAAATTAATTAATACTGTCCTAATGAGTGGATTTCCAACAGAAACAGTTGATGATATGAATTCAACTATTAATTATTTAAAAGACAAACATATTTATACAGAACTTCTATGTGAATACTGTGACTTTGAATGCATTCCATCTGGTAAGCTTCCACAGTTTAAAGCCCGTGAAAAAAGAAAACATACAATGTATCTAAGAGAAGCAATAATTGATATTAATAAAGATGCTTTATTACATAAAGTAGATAAAACTAAAATATCTATCGTTGCTCAAAAAACAGATAGAAAAGTATTTTTAAGAAGCTTCTTTTTCGGCTACACAATAAAAAAAGAATACCAAGATGCAAACATTGGTGATATAGTTGAACTACAAGCAAACAATGTTGTTCATTTAAAAAGATCTAAAATTGGTTATCAATATAGACACTAAAAAACATCAATTATTAAATTGATGTTTTATATTTGCGTTCCTTTAATAACATTTGAAGAAGAACTTTTAGTGTTAATTATACTATCAATTTTTGATGAAACTGAAGCAGTATAATTAACAGTAATTTGTCCATACTTAGCAGCACCGATAAACATAGAACTATAACTAGAAAGATTTGAGTTCGATAAAGTAATTTCAGTTGATAGATTATCGCAATAAGCAAACATTCTCTTCATATTAGTTGCCTTACTTGTATTAAAATTTAAAAGATTTAAATCTTTAAGACTTTCACAATGTTCAAACATACTTTCCATATTTGCTATATTGCTTGTATCGAAACTAGAGACATCTAAGCTTTCAAGATTTCTACAAAATGCAAACATTGCATCCACTGTAGTTACATTACTTGTATTAAAATTTGAAAGATTTAAGCTTTTAAGACTTCTACAATTATTAAACATTGCATTCATACTTGGAACATTGCTTGTATCAAAGTTATATAGTTCTAAACTTTCAAGGCTTTCACATTGGCTAAACATCGCTTCCATATTAGTTACTTTAGAAGTTTCAAAACTTGATACATCAAGTTCTTTCAACTTCATACATTTTTGAAAAATAGTATACATATTAACAACATTACTTGTATTAAATCTTGATACATCTAAACTCTCAAGACTTTCACAAAAATTAAACATAGCTGGCATATACAAAGCAGAACTTGTATCAAAACTGCTAACATCTAAATTTTTTAAACTAATACAAAAAGAAAACATAGTTATAAAACTCTCAACTTTTGAAGTATTAAAAGTACTTAAATCTAGACTTTCAAGACTTTTACAAAATGCAAACATATCTTCCATATTTGTTACGTCTGCTGTATAAAAGTTTTCTATACCTTCAATGCTTTTTAAAGCAGTAAAAAATAGAAAAAGACAACTTGAATCAGGATTGGCCATAACCCCACCATCTTGACCTATATAGATTTCAAGTAAACTATCAGCATCATCATCTAATGTGTAAGCCATTACACTTCCATTTTGTTTTTCTGAAACATCCCATGATTCTATTACATTTTCAGGAACTTCTTTAGTAGCCAAGAATGTTACTTTTTCAACTTTATTTCTATCTAGAGTATGTCCCAAATAAGTAGTTCCGTTATATACACCCTCTCTTACAGATAGCATATCACTAATATTTTCAATATAAACATCTTCTGATCTATAAGGCTCTGCAGCCATTAAATAATCTTTATATTCTTTAATTGGCTCATCAGTATTTGAAGCGTCTCTTTCAATCGGGTTAGAAACAATTCTTACTTCCATATTATAATTTTTTTCTTCAACTAAAGGTTGAAGCATCTTTATTGTTAAACGTCCCATTCTCTTTTCTTTGGCTTTAAGAGGTTTCTTTTCATAGTTGTTAACTACAACTAGATTACTATCTAACGCACCATTTACTTCAATAGTAAAATTAGCATCATATTGACTGCTATTGTTTGTAATTTCATAGTCAAGTACATAAGATTCACCAACTAAAGTAAGTTTTGTTTCAAAACTTATATTCTTCTTCGTTTCTCCAATAAGTCCTTTATTGGAAAATCCATTCTCAATCGCATCACTGAAAAACACATCAAAATCATTAGTATTTTCAGAAATATTAACTGTTACATTCATCACAAGTGTAGTTGCAACAGCTGCAAAACCAATTACTAAAGAAAGTATTGACAATAATAGTAAATTTCTTTTATGCATATAAAAACCTCGCTATTCTATAATTCGAGTTTAACATAAAGGTAAAAAAAAGTAAATCATGAAAAAAAAGGATATAAGCTACAATTATTTATATCCTTTTAGTTACATTACATGTATCTAAGTTTTCTAGGCCACTAATTTCCTTTAAATTTTTCAAATCCAAAATTCTGTCGTAAATTCTATAAAGATATTTAACTTTCATAATTTGGAATAATACATGCTCTTAATCCATAATAACTATTTACACTACTATCTGTTGTAAGAGTAATTTCCACTGAATTTCCAGGTATAGTAATTATTTCTGTATTTCTCGCCCCACCATATTTACCATACTGTTTTCCTGTACTATCATATAAATAAATCCAATCATAAGATGTACTTTCCGTTTCATAATCGATTATTACAGTTAACGAAACAGCTCCTTCAAATGTCTTTGTTCCAATTACTTGATCATTTAAACTGTTTGGATAAGGATTATGTTCGGATTCTATTATATATGCCTCTTTTACAAGAACATCAGTTATAACCACATCAACATCTGGCATTGTAAAAGAACTACCTTCTATTAAAGTTCCATTTAACTTAAATGCAACAATAACTTGATTTTCCTCAGAAAAACTAAGATCGATTCGTTTAGAGGGAACTGCTTCTTGTAAACTAGCAGTTACTTTATCGTTTCCCTCTATCGTAATGTTATGGGATATTTTCCTTACTTCTATTTCAGAAACAACAACATCTGTTTCTGGCATTATAAATTCATTGCCAGCTATTCTTTTTCCATTCATTTTAAAAGATAAAACTTCATAATTTCCGGAAATTGAAAGCAAGACTACTTTGTTTCCGATATGCACCTTCTTGGTACCATTAATTTCTGAATCATCGAATGATATATCTCTTTCTAATGAACTTGGTCCTAAATTGATTACCCTGACATATATATCATCATTTTCTTGAATTGTAACCGAATAAGCGACTTTTTTCAATACAACATCACTTATAACAACCGGTTCATCAGGCATGCTAAATTGATAAGAACCAGTTTCTTTTCCATTTATTTTATAAGATATAATTTCATAATCTTCTGATTTCGGATAAATATTAACATAATCTCCCTCTTCTGCCGCAGTTTCTGAAACTTCTATTTCACTATCACCTTCTACAGTAATCGTATTCTTAATATTCTTTTCTACTACATCAGTTATTTGTACATTTTCCGCAGGCATTTTAAAGGTATTTCCCTTTATTTCTACTCCGTTCATTTTAAACGAAACAATTTTCTTATTTTCATTTGATGTCGATAAGGAGATGTTTAACAATTCACATGCCTCACTTAAATTAGCTGTTACGGCTGAATTATCTATGATAGTTATTGTGTATCCAGCTAATTCTTCTCCTTTAACGACGTTGCAATTACTATACTTTTTAGTTGCTATCATTTGATCGACCAAGCTTGATGCGTCTTTCGAATAATTTACGGTTATTCTAGCATTTGTAGTAGCAGAAGAAGAAAACATTCCCTTATCGCCATAGTCATTTGCTGCATATGAAGTACATTTGGTTCCTCTTATCGTAATCGTAGTCGTTAGTTTTTGACAATTATAAAACATTTCTGTCATAGAAGTAACATTACTCGTATCAAATCCGCTTAAGTCAAGTTTTTCTAAGTTTTTACATCCCGCAAACATAGAAGTCATACCTTTTACCTTGCTTGTGTCAAAATTTTCAATTCCTTTAATTTCTGTAAAACTTGTTTCCCCAGCGTCAATAAAATACGGTGCACGATAAGAAAACATATAAGACATACTCGTTACATTAGACGTATCAAAATTGCTAACATCAATTGTTGTTAAGTCTGTTCTTGAAAACATCCCCATCATATTTGTAACAAGACTTGTTTTCAAAGAACTGACATCTAAACTTGTTAATCCAGATCCCGCAAACATAAAGGACATATCCGTCACACCACTTGTATCTAAGTATTCTAAATTTCTAATTTCTTCTAAATTATAAAAATTATAAAATAAAGCTTCGGAACTTGAATTAGCCTTTACTCCTCCGGTTTGCCCTATATATAACTCGAATAGACCTTCTTCATCAGCCTCTCCTTTATACATTAGTATATCCCCATTTTTGTATCGACCAACATCACCTACTAAAGTTGTTCCTTCTGGTTTATTTGTAGTAGGCATAAAAGTTACACTTTTTACTTTTCTTCGATCTATATCATAACCTAAATAAGTTGATGGCGTATTATGGGTATCATACTCCGCCCTTTTTAACATATCAACTTCTTCATCCGTTATTTCATAATCACCTAAATAATCTCTTTCTAAATTGGTTCCTCTAATTTCATACGAGATAGCAAATTGTTTATCTTCTGATACCACTTTTAGTAATTCTATAACAAGTTTTCCAGTTCTTGTTTCTCTGGCTTTTAAAGGCTTTGTTGTATTGATATAATTATCGACTTTTATGAATTCATTCGTATCCCCTGTATAGATTAATTCAAAATTGGCATCATAGTTTTGACTTCCATTCGTTATTGTATAATCAAGTACATAGGTTTCGCCTAGTTCCTTTAATTCTGTTTGAAATTCTATATGTGTCTTATCTTTTATAAGAGAATTATTCTCTGTGCCATTTTCATAAGCTTTACTAAAGTACACATCAAAATCATTGGTATTCTCAGATATATTAAATGTTCCATTCATCACAAGTGTAGTTGCAACTGCTGCAAAACCGATTACCAAAGAAAGTATTGCTAATAATATTAAATTTTTTTTATGCATACAAAAAACCTCGCTATTCTATAATTCGAGTTTATCATAAAGGTTAAAAAAAGTAAATCAAGAAAAAAAGGATATAAACTATAGTAATTTATACCCTCATTTATTAGCTTATCTTGGTAAATTAAGTACTCCATCTTTATAGGTAATTTCTTTTACTGATGGATTTTCTGATAATCCTGGCATAGTAAGGATATTTCCAAAATAACAAACAATTAATTTAGCACCATTCTTAACCTCTATATCCGTTAATACCATTTTATGATTGCTAATATCTCCTTTTAGATTCTTATCATCACCTAAACTATATTGAGTTTTAGCAACACATATTGGGTATTTATACTTATCTAATGAATTAATCTTATTCATTACTTCAAATGAACAAGTAAAACCAGCTACATGACATATCTTTTTAACATATGTATCTATTTTAGAATAAAGATCATCTTCTAAATCATAAAGATAGCTTATTTTATTCTTATCTTCTTTTTTTACTAGTTCGGAAACAAGTTCTAATGCGCCCGCCCCACCATGAGAATAAACATCATTAACAACACATTTTACTCCTAAAGTATTTGCATAATCTATTATAAATTTTATATCTTCATCTTCGTCATCTTCAAATTTATTAATTGTTACAATAACATTACTGTTCATAAGTAATAAGTTATTAACATGTGTTTTTAAATTATAGATTCCGTCTTCTAATGAACCATTTCCACATTCCTTCAAAGATCTTATAGTTGTAACTAAAACTACTGCGCTTAAATCAAACTTATTATCACGAGTTAATATATCAATAAATTTAGTAGCTCCAGCATCAGCTCCAAATCCAGCTTCTGTAACAACGTAATCAGCATAGTTACTAGCAGTTTTTAAAGAAACAATTGATGAACATCCATGAGCAATATTAGCAAAAGGTCCACCATGAACAAGGGATGCGAATCCCCCACTAGTTTGTACTAAATTAGGTTTAAAAGAGGTATCAAGTATTCCAAGAAGAGCATCAGTTATACCTAAAGATTTTAAATGAATTGGATTCATTCTAGAATTATATCCAATCACGATATCATCAAGTCTACTTCTTAAATCATTTATATCTTTCGCTAAACAAAATACTGCCATTATCTCACTGGCTGCTGTTATATTAAATGCTTCATCTCTTCCCTTTAATTTAACATGTCTTAAAGCCCTATCATTCATATCCATACATCTATTAAATGTTACAGTTTCAATATCCAATTTATTATCATGATATATTTCATTATCTATTACGGCAGAAACCAAATTGTTAGCTGTAGTTATCGCATGAAAGTCTCCCGTAAAATGTAAATTAATTTCATTTTCTGGTAATATTTTAGCATTACCACCACCTGTTGCTCCACCTTTAAGCCCAAATACTGGTCCCATAGAAGGTTCTCTTAAATTAGCAATAGATTTATATCCCATGATATTAAGTGCATCACTTAACCCAATTGCAACAGTAGTTTTTCCCTCTCCATACTTTGTAGGAGTAGTTGCAGTTACTAGTATAACTTTAGCTTTACCAAACTTTTCACTTATAGGTACTTTAGCCATAAATTCACCATAAGTAACTAAATCTTTTATTCCGTATTTTTCACCTATAATATTAATATTTTCCATATAATCATCTCTTTTTTTATCTTCTATAATAACACAAAAAAACGAAAAAAAGAATTAAAACTAATTCTTTTCTACTACATACATAAAATTATCACGATTTACGACAGTTACTTCGGCCTTTGTATCATAACCTAAATCACTACTATAAACTATATCAAACTCAAAAACATAAGAAGGTAATTTAGTATTATCTTTGAACTTAAACTCGCTCTTTTTAGTGTTAATTAATTTAAGTTCAGAAACAACAGGAAGACTTTGGGTCCTCTTTCCCTTAGTATTATCTTCAACATATTTATAAATTGTATCAGTTATATTAGTAACATAATTATCTCTTGCTTCTGGAATAACCTCTTCAACTCCACCAATATCGTACTTATTAATCTTAGTCTTAATAGTATATAAATCTATTAAAAATAATTTAGCTACACTTTCGGCATATTCATCATTATTAATACTTCCACTTTCAAGGTTACTTTTAAGTTTTTCAAACTCTAATCTATAATATTCTGAATCTAAATCATCTACCGTTATACCATATCCAGCAATCTCTTGAGTATTAGTCTTAACAGTATCAGTTTCTGTATTTTCATCTTTTTCTTTTAAGACAAAGAAAGAAAGAACTCCAATCAAACTAACTACTATCACGATAACTAAGGTAAATAAAATTATTCTTCTAGTATCAGACATCTCTTTTTTTGTGCTTTTCTTTTTACTCATAACTTTCCACCAACCTTTAAATCTGCATTAACAACTTTTTCAATTAAATCATATACAATTATATCATTAGATATAGTTAATATATCATCTGCATATTTTTTCCTTTTGTCTATATAATCGTCATCTAGTATAACTGACTCCGAAAATATACGAGTTTCATTTTTAGAATTATTATAATAAACTTTATTAGTTAAGAAGTTTCCATTCGGAAATACAACTATATTATCATCTTTTTTATCAAAAATATCATGACCAAGTTGATACTTATTTTCAATTCCAAGCATATTAGCAAGAGTTGGTAGACAATCTATCATTCCCATTGGATAACTTACCTTACCAGTTATTTTTTTATCTTTAGTCCATAATATTAATGGAGTCTTCTTAAATAGTTCATTTTCATAATAGTCATAGTTAACATACTTTGGATCATCTTCGCCTCTTTGTTCTCCAGTTAAAAAATCATAGTTAATAAATCTACCAAAGTCTTTTCTTGATAACTGTGCTGCATGATCTCCATATAACACAAAAAGGGTTTTGTCATATTCTTTACTGCTTCTTACATAATCCAAATATTCACCAAGACACTTATCAGCATAATGAGCACTTTTAATATAGTTACCCATCATAGTTAAATCTTTTTCTTCTAAGTAGTCATAGATTATTTCATTACCTAATATATCTTTTTTACCTGTATGATATGTTACATCAAAATCTGAAAAAGGTATATTATCTTTCATAAATGGTGTATGATTTGATAATGTAATAATTGTTCCCATATAATTATTATATTCTTTAGTATCTTTTACCATTGTATCTATATCTTTAATTATTGATTCGCTTTGTTTAAAGAATGAATGGTCAGATAATCCTAAACCAACTTCTTCATCAATTGTATAATGATCTTGTGAATAAAAATCCATATACCCAAGACTTGGATGCATCTTATTTCTATTCCACATACTAGCTTTATTACCGTGCATTGAGAATGTATAATAACCCTTTTCAGCAAGTAAATTTTGAAGTGTTATATAAGTTCTATTATAATATGATACAAACACTGTACCACTTTGAACTGGCATTAAACTCGATGAAAAAGTAAACTCAGTATCACTAGAAGTACCTGCACTTACCTGTGGATAGAAGTTATCAAAGTACATTGATTCTTTAACCAACTTATTTAAGTTAGGTGTAACTTCCTTGCCGTTTATTTCAAGATCTATTAAGAATGACATTATACTTTCCAAGTGCATTACAATTACATTGTATCCTTCAAACTTGTTAGTATATTCATTATCAACATGCTCATACTCATTTTCTTTAAAATAAGTTGTAAATCTTTGAGCTGCCTCTTCATAGCCAAATAAAGAACGAAGTTTACTAGCTACAGTTTGGAATCCATCATTAACTTGATATACTACTATACCAAATCTTTTAACTATATACTCTCTGTTCCACTGTTTAGAAAATCTTGATACATCCGTACCTGTAAGTGTTGCAATATTAATTGATAAACAAATACCACCTAATATCAATACCTCAACAAATAGTTTCTTCCCAACTTCAACTTTCTCAACAACACTAAAGTAATCTTTCTTTATTAAAAGTTTGTGAATAAAATAAAATATTATTGGCATAAGTAAATACACAAAATGAGCAAGCTTTAACTTCTCAAATACAGCATCAGTTACTTCTCCAGTCTGTGAAATAGATGCTAACAGCCCAAACGATGCAAATGAACTAAAGAATGAATAATAAACCGAGTTTATTATATTCATTATAGTAATTATAATCATTATTGTAAGAAAGTATCCAAATTGTTTTCTCGGTTTAAAGTGATATGCAAATGATCCAAGTAAAAGAATAGCCGATAAATCAAAGAATGTCCCACCCAAATCGAAGAATCTATCAATAGTGAAATGCCTAACCAAAGCACAACTAAGAAGACATAATAAAACAAAAGAAATAAATTGAATATTGTACCTAAAAAAGTCTACATAATTTTTTTTATTTTTATGAACAAATACTTTTATATCAAATTTCTTTAATTTATCTTTTAATGCTTTCATCTTACTTTTCGACTTGGACATAGTATTTTACCTTCCCACTATAAAACATTATAACATATTTATAGTAAATTTAATATATAAATAATATTCATTTTTATACTTGATTTAGATAGAATTATTTGTTATATTAAATATGCAATTAACAAATGCAGGTGTGGTTCAACGGCTAGAATGCGACCTTGCCAAGGTTGAGACGGGAGTTCGATTCTCCTCACTTGCTCCATTT
>CAYWFZ010000046.1:0-11870 GCA_964458035.1 uncultured Muribaculaceae bacterium
GCAGCTTTTTTTAATGTCTTCCATTCATTAGCAGATAAAGTAACTTTGACACCGTCGATTCTCTTTGTTTGTTTATTTGGTTTTTGTGTCATTTTTATAGCTCTATTTGAATGGCTTCTTCTGTTTCCAGTTAAAGGTTTTTTATTACTTAAATTACTTTTTGTCATACATTACCCTCCAATCCCGAATTCCTTAAGATTATATCATTACAATAGTTATAAGTCAACACTTAAACGCCAACTAATGGGCTATCATTTATAGTACATTTGTTGTATAATGTAGTTAGGTGAAGACTATGTATACCCCATTAGGCATTAAAACGGATTACTCACTTTTGAAAAGTCTTATTAAAGTAAAAGACTTAGTTTCATTTGCTTTAAATCATGGATATACATCTCTTGGTATTCTTGATAATAACTTAAATTCTTCATACGCTTTCTATAATGCTTGTAAAAATGTAGATATTAAACCCATAATAGGTTTGGATACAGAAGTAGATAATTATAGAATTTACTTGTATCCTAAGACTCGTAAGGGATTAATCAACTTAAATAGATTTACTAAAGAAAGATTCGAAAAAGTACTTTCTATAGCTGATTTACAACACTATAGTGAAGATGTAATAATTGTCTTACCTTATTCATCTATTAAATTATATGATGTAGTTAAGAGTTTATTTGATATAGTTTATTTAAGTTACGAAAGTGACGATGAAAAAAAATCCGAGTTAGTTTTAACAGAGAATGTAGTTTATATAAGTGAAATAAATAGTTTAAGTGTAAATTCTAGCAAATATGTTAATTATTTATATATGATTGATAAGGGATTAAAACTTGGAGATATTGAACTTAAAGATTATAAAAATAATGTATTAAAGACGATGCACGAAGATACCGATAAATTTACTGATTTAATTAATATTGAATTCGAAACTGGGCGTAGATATATTCCACATTTTGGAGATGAATCACTTGATTCAAAAGAATATTTAACGAATATGTCTTATAAAGGATTAACTAAAAGATTGGGTGGTGTAATACCCGATAAATATAAAGAAAGACTAGACTATGAATTAAAGGTTATTTCTGATATGGGATTTACTGATTATTTTCTAATAGTTTTTGATTATGTAAGATTTTCAATTAAGAATAATATAATGGTTGGAGCAGGAAGAGGCTCAGCAGTTGGTTCATTAGTTGCTTATTCTTTAGGTATAACTAGTTTAGATCCGTTAAAATATGATTTGCTTTTTGAAAGATTTTTAAATCCTAATCGTGTAACAATGCCAGATATTGATATTGACTTTGAGGATGAAAGAAGAGAAGAAGTAATTAGTTATGTAAGGAATCTTTATGGAAAAGATAAGGTTGCTAAGATAGTTACTTATGGAACAATGACAACTAAAGATGTTTTAAGAAGTGTTGCTAAGATTAATAATGTAGATGATTTAACTCTTTCAAGTTTATTTAAACTTATTAAAGCTAAAGATAATTTAAAGACTAATTTAACTAAAGAGGTAGAATCTTTATTGAATAGAAATTCACTTCTTAAAAAAGTTTATGATGAATCATTTTATCTAGAAGGTATTAAAAAACATGTTTCAACAACAGCAGCAGGTGTTGTAATATCAAGTGTTCCTTTAACAGATGTAATTCCTTTAACGGAATCCGGTGGCGAATTTTTAACCGGGTATGACAAAGATGAGTTAGAGAGTTTAGGTATACTTAAGATGGATTTCTTATCTATTAGAAACCTTACATTAATGTCCGATGTTTTAAAAGATATTGAAGCAAACTCAGGAAAGAAATTTAATATAAATAGAGTTCCTTTAGATGATAAAGAAGTATTTGACTTGTTTTATAAAGCTGATACAGTTGGTATATTTCAATTTGAGTCTGTTGGTATGAAGAATTTCTTAAAAAAACTTAAGCCAGAAAAGTTTGATGATTTAGTTATGGCACTTGCTATATATCGTCCGGGTCCAATGGGATCAATCGATGAATATTTAGCACGTAAGAATAATCATAAAAAGATAACTTATGTCGATGATTCTTTAAAAGATATTTTGGAACCTACTTATGGTATTTTAATATATCAAGAGCAGGTAATGGAAATACTAAGACGGATGGGTAATTTTAGTTATGCTGAGGCAGATATTATTAGAAGAGCTATTAGTAAAAAGAAATTAAGTGTTATGGAAGATGCAAAAAGCAAATTTATTGAAAATGCGGTTGCATCAGGACACTCATTAGAAAGTGCTAAAGAAGTATACGATTTAATTGTAAGATTTGCTGATTTTGGTTTTAATAAATCACACTCTGTAGCTTATGCCTTTATTGCATATCAAATGGCTTATTTGAAAGTTCACTTTAAAGAATTCTATTATATCAATTTACTTAATATGAGTATTGGAGGAGAAGCTAAAACTAAAGAATATATAGATGAAGCTAAACATGCTGGAATTAATATTTTAAAACCAGATATTAATTTATCTAACTATAAATATTCAAAAGAAGTAGATGGTATACGTTTACCTTTAAGAGTGATTAAAGGTGTTGGAACAACTGCAGGTAATAAGATTATTGAATTAAGGGGAAATAAGCAATTCGAAGACTTCTTTGATTTTATGGCTAGATGTTATGGATTCAATGTCAATAAAAAAGTTTTAGAATCCCTTATAATGGGTGGGGTATTTGATTCATTTGGTTATAATCGAGCAACATTAATAAAAAATATTAATTCTGCTATAACTTATGGAGAGTTAATAAGAGACTTAGATGCATCTTTAGTAAATAAACCAATAATTGAAGAGTATCCAGAATATTCAGAAATTGAACTTATGAATAATGAACTTGATTTATTTGGTTACTATGTATCAACACATCCATCATCAAAATATCCTAAGTGTTTCAAATTGATTGACACGGAAAAATATTTTGATAAGATAGTAGAGTGTGTTGTCTTAATAGAGAATATTAAAACAATAAAGACAAAGACTAATAAAGATATGGCGTTTGTATCTGCAAGTGATGAAACATTAAGTGGTGAATTTACTTGTTTTGAATCAGTTATGCCAAGTTTAAATTTTATTAAAAAGGGAGATTTAGTTAAAATTAGAGGAAGAGTTGAAAAAAGACTTGATAAATATAGTGTGATAGTATTAGCTTTAGAAAAAATATAATAGTGGAGTAGATGTTATGGGAACACCTTATGAATTAACAACTGAATATGTAGAAATCAAGAAATCTGAAAATTATCAAAGTAATATAGATGACTATGTTAATTTTATTAATGATATAAGTAACTATTTAAATGATTTAGAAATTCGTTTATTTAGTGATGGATTAACTGAAGAAGATATTGGTGAAATAAGGGATGCAATAAATAAATTATATGCAGTTGACTTTGCTATAAAAAATAATATATCTTTCTATTATAGTAAAAGAATAGATTCTTATGATTTAGTGAATTATCAAAAATATTTACTTAGGGAGATTGGTGATATTGGCATTCGTCTAATTCGCATACTTAAAAGTTTAAGTATAGCAGTAGGTACTTATGATTTAAAAAGTTTTATAAAAGATAATGCCAGTTTATTACATTTAGTTTCAACTAATAATCACTCCAATCAACATATTAGGAAAACTTCAGATGATTCATACTTTTATTTATGTGCATTTCATAATGAAAGACGCTCATCTATGAGAGTAAATAATAACAAGAATAAGTTATGTTGTTATGGCTGTGGGATTGAGTTAAATATATTTGAGTATTTAAGTTCTATTGAGAGTATTGGTTATGATGATGCTATACTTTTACTCGCAGAGATAAATAAAATATGGATAGATGATAATAAGTTTAAAGCAGGAGATGAAGTTGTCAAGAAATATACAAATGCGTCTGCTTTAAGAAGATATGAAATGCGTGTTATATCTGGACGTAAAAGAGCAGAAAGTAAGATGAAGACATTAAATAATTTACTTGCAAGAGAGAAGTTTAATCAGGAACTTGATACAATTAGACGTATTAGAGAAAATGAATATATAAGTTATAAACCTGGTAAAACAAGTAAAGTATTAAAGATGACAGTGGGGGATTAGTATGCCAAGTTATGAAGATTTTTTAGAATATCAAAGATTTATAGGTGCGACTCCAGAATTTATGGTTAAGTACTTAAGTCTTCCTTTTATGAAAAGATTAAAAGGTATTATTATGTTATGCGGAATGATTAATGCGTCTCCTCATATGTATAAGTTTAATCTTCCGAAAATTACACGTTTTGATCATTCACTTAATGATGCTAAAATAACTTATAATTTAACACATAGTAAGGAGATGACTTTGGCAAGTTGTTTTCATGATGTTGCATCTCCGACTTGGTGTCATGTAGTAGATTATATGAATAAAGACTATGTTACTCAAGAAAGTACGGAAGAAAAAACTTATGAAATATTAGCTAGTTCTAAAGAGTTACTTGAATATTTAAAGATGGACGGGATACGTCTAGAAGATATAGTTGATTTTAAAAAATATTCTGTTTGTGATCTACCTAGACCAAAACTATGTGCTGATCGTGTTGAAAATACTTTGATATCAGCTTTTGCTTGGTCTGGCAATATTACGCTTGATGAAGCAAAACTAGTAATCTCTTCTTTAAAACTTTATCAAAATGAAGATGGAGAAACAGAGATAGGTTTAACTAATCTGGATGCTGCTAATATATTAATTAGAATTAATGAAGAGATAGATAGACTAACACACACTAAAGAAGATAATTATATGATGACGATTGCAAGTGAATTACTTAGAAGATGTATTGATTTTGGTGTAGTTAGTTATGATGATTTATTTAGAATGACAGAAAGTGATTTAATAAAAAAAATAGAAGAAAATGTAAAAAGAGATACGATAATTTCTGAGTATTATCACATGTATAAATATACTGAAGCAGCACCTGATATTAAGATGCCAGAGATAAAAAAAGTTGTTTTGGCACCTTTAGTTAATGGAAAGAGGATTTAGTCTATGGAATATAAGTGGAATTTATATAAAATATATGAAAGTGATGAAGCATGGGGTAAAGGAAAAGATGAACTTCTAAATAAAATCGATGAATTTGAAAGTTTAATAAGTACTTTAGTTGATTCAAAAGAAGATTTTCTTAAAGTTACTAAAATGCATATATTAATTAATGAACTTATTGAAAGAGTATATTGTTATCCAAGAAGATTTCTAGATTTAGATATAAATGATAAAAATCATAAAGAGATGTTTGATGAAGCATTAAATATTTATAGTAGAATAGTTTCTCTTACTTCAAATTTTTCAAGATTAGCAAAAGAAAATAAAGAAAAGATAAATGCATATTTAGAAGACAAAGAAGCTGCTTTTTATAAAAGATATTATGAAGTAATATTTAATACTAATACATCTAATGGCGAGGGAGAGTCTTTTAAGGAATATCAAAGTATTAGAAATGAATACCAAGAATTAATTAGTAAATTAGAATTTGGAAGTGTAGAAGTTGATGGAGAAAACTTAGAAGTAAATAATACAACTTATTCAAACTTACTTCTTAATGAGAATAGAAATGTAAGAAGATGTGCTTTTGAAACACTAAATGAAACATATTTGAGTGTATCTAAAGAAATAACTGACCTTTATGTAAGAAAGTTAAGAAATGATATTAAAGGTGCACAAGAAAAAGGTTATAATAGTCTAAAAGAAATGAAGTTAGCTGAGTTAGAACTTCCTAGTAATTTAATAGATAATACAGTTGCATCAGTATCAGAACATGTAAGTATTATGCATGACTATGTTGCATTAAAGAAAAAGTTAGTAGGAGAGGATGATTATTACCTATATGATTCTTCAATGCCTAAAAAAGAAGGTGGCTCTTCAATTGATTTTGATGGTGCTTTAAATATAGCAGATGATTGTTTAAGTTTTTTAGGAAGTGACTATACAAAACACTTAAAAATTCTTAAAAATGGTTCAATTGATGCAATGCCTAAAAAGGGTAAAAGAACACTTGATTTTACGGGAATTACTTATGCTGGTATTCCATATATGTGTTTAAACTATAATAATAAAATGTCAGGAGTTAGAACTCTAATTCATGAATATGGACATGCAGTTAACTTACTTTATTCAAAAGAAAATAATGATTTTACTTATTTTGAGTTTAGTTTATTTTTAACAGAAGTAGTAGCTAAAGTAAATGAAGCTATATTTAATAATTATTCAGTTATTAAAAATGGAAATGCAGATATACCTAGTATATTATCAATACAACTTAATTCAATATTTAATCAAATCATGTTTACTGAGTTTGAAGATAGAGTAGTTAAATTACTTGAAAGTGATAAGGAAGTAAATACAGAAGTAATAAGTGAAATATATGAAGAACTATTAGAGAAATATAATGGTAATTCTTTAAGCAAACACAAATACAATAAATATGGTTGGTTAAGAATAAGTCACTTTATTATGCAAGAACCATTCTACTTGTATCAATATTCAATAGGCACAATACTTGCAAATGTTATATATGAGCGTCTTGCTTCTCAAATGCTAGAAAAAGAAAAATACCTAGAATTTTTAGGAATAGGCAATAAACTTAATATAATTGATTCTCTAAAGTTTATTGGAATTGATCTGTTTGATGAGAGTATATTTGAATATTGCTATAAAAACTTGGAATATATGTTAGTTAAAATGAGATAATGGAAATTATCTTTTTTTGACTTTCTATTAAAATTTGATATGTATTAGACAAAATACGACAAAACCTCCTATTGCAATTGGGAAAGTAGGAGGTTATTATAGTAAATCGTGAAGCAGAATAAAGATGCAAGACACTCACTTTTATATCTTTGGCTTAAGTTTGTTCAGGGGGTGCAGTAATAAAGGGGAGTGATGCTTATGAGTAAAGAAGATTTGGTGGAAATCATCGAATTGTTATTGAAAATAATTTTAGTGTTAGTCATTAAATGACACACAAAAAAGCATCTTTATTTTCTGAATAAAGATGCAAAACACAACAAGTGTCTAGCATTAGCCAAAGAAACTTCTGCTTCACACTCAACCAAATTATAACAAAGCTTTAATATTTCTTCAAGTTTTTTTTATGTCAAAAAATTGTATATTCAAATTGCATTATTTCATATATCATAGAGGAAAATTGTAAAAAATGCTATGATTATTTTAGATAGTATAATATGAAAGGATAATATTTTATGAAGAATAATAAATTATTAGTATTAATATTATTACTTATTGTTGGTTTTGCAGCAGTTTCGACAACTTTATTAATTAATGGTATGACAAATGTAGCAGAAAATACTAGTGAGTTTGATGTGTATTTTTCAAACGCAGTAGAAAATGGAATAGAAAAGAGAGAACTAATTAAAGAAAAAACACATATTGCATTTACAGTTGATATGAAGTCAGTTGGTGAAAAGTATGAACTTGTCTATGATGTAACAAATGGAAGTAAGAACTATGATGCCGAGGTAACACTAAATGTGCCTACCGGGAATGAATATATAAGAGTAACTAATGATTTTGATACCAAGGCATTAGAAGCACGTACTACGAGAGTGGGGAAACTCATATTAGAAGTAATTAAAGCAACTACAACAGAAAAAACATTTGATTTTGAAATCACAATTGAAGCAAATGCAGTAGAAAGAACAGAGTTATTGGAAGATGAAATTAAATATGAAAGTATTACTGTCGACTTAAAGAATGCTGTATATAAAGGAGACACGGATGCTTTAACCTATAATGAAGAAGATGGGAGTATCATTTTATCATCTGGAGAAGGATGGGTTGATAAAGGTGTATATATAGACAATATATCTTTAGGGGATTATAAAAATATTGAAATAACATACTCTTTTAAAAATGGATATGATTGGTATTTTCAAAGTTTAAATTTAAATGATAACTCAATGAAGTATATAGTTAAGAGCAATACTTTTCATGAAAATTTTGAAAAACGAACAGGGGTTTATAAGCTTGAAGAAGAAAATAGTGAATCAAGATTACGTTTTTATGTTTCCAGTTTAAATGCCAAATTGACAATCTATTCGATTAAACTATATTCATGATAAAAGGCTCAGATTATACTGAGTCTTATTTTTATAGTAGATATCTTTAATAAGATATCTTTTTTGTTGGTTTTTGTAGAAAAATATTAGTTTATTAGTTATAATAGTTAATTAGTCATGATGAAACTGTTAAATTAGTGACTTGTTTGTTTTAAAATTATGTATTGTTTGGTATAATTTAGATATATTGAAAAGGACTGTTTATATGGAAAATAATACAAATAATGTTAATGATAAAGGTAAAATAATGGTTTTAGTTTCATTGATTATTGCTGTTTCTATTTTGTTAGTAGCGTTTGTTTTTGTAACTGTTATAGATTTAACACATAAAGATGCTAAGTCGAAGATAAGTACAACAACAAGAAGAACTATATCTACTGAGGCAACAACGGATATACCAGAGCCTCCTGTAACTGAACCAATTACAGAGAAACCAACAAATCAAACTAGTGAAACAACAACTTCACCAACAACTACTAGACCAAGAACAACAACTACCAGAAGAGTAGAAGACACGACTAAGCCAACTAGTGGGGATGATAATCATGATGATGGTGGTACAGTAATTCCATCACACTCTTATGACATTGCATATGATTCAACTACATATCCTGATGCAGTAGATTCATGGGAATGGGAAATTGTTAATTTAATTAATCAAGAGAGAAAACGTAATGGCTTATCTGAACTATATGTAGCAAGAGATTTACGTAATATGGCAGAAGAAGCCGCTTACATGTATTATGCTAATGGTTCTAGTGTTATTAGACCTTATTTGGATGGATATGCATATCTTTATGGTCATAGCAATTCAAATATCGAACCGAGAACTATATTTGAAAGTCTTTTAAACTCGACAAAGATTACAACAAATCCAGATATAAAATATGTTGGATCAGGAGTTCTTGTTAAGAATCAAGGCATAGATACTTACTATTATGTAATAGTTTATGAATAGGAGAATATAATATGTTTGAATATATGGGAGATAGACTATCTAATGCCATTAAAAATATTAAGGGTATGGGTAGAATAACTGAAGATAATATTGGAGATGCTATGCGTGAGATACGTATGGCGCTTTTAGAGGCTGATGTTAACTATGAAGTTGTAAAAGAATTTATTAAAAATGTTAAAGAAAAAGCATTAGGTTTAGAAGTTGAAAAGACTTTAAAACCAGAAGAGTTATTTATAAAGTTAGTTAAAGATGAATTAGTTAGTTTGTTAGGTGGAGACTATGTAGCACTTGAAACAGGAAAATATCCAACTATTGTTATGATGGTTGGTCTTCAAGGTTCAGGTAAAACTACAACTAGTGGTAAAATTGCTAATTTAGTAAGAAAGAAGAATAAGAAAAATCCACTTTTAGTTGCATGTGATGTTTATCGTCCAGCAGCAATTGATCAATTATGTGAAATAGGAGCTTCATTAAATATACCAGTATTTGAGCGCGGTAAAGCAAAGCCGCTTGATATCGTTAAAGAAGCTTTGGTTTATGCTAAAGAAAATAAACATGATTTTATTATAATAGATACAGCAGGACGACTACACATCGATGAAGAATTAATGGATGAACTTGTCTCTATTGAAGAAGAAGTTAAACCTAATGAAGTGTTACTTGTAATTGATGCAATGATGGGACAAGATGCCATAAATGTTATTAAAGGATTTAATGATAAGTTATCACTTACTGGTGCAATTTTAACAAAGATGGATGGTAATACTAAAGGTGGTGTTGCTTTATCTGTAAGACATTTGACTAATGTGCCAATTAAGTTTATAGGTGACTCAGAAAAGTTAGATGGTTTATCGGAATTCTATCCTGAGAGAATGGCAGAACGTATTTTAGATATGGGAGATATATTATCTATTGCCGAAAAGGTAGAAGGTATAGTTTCGGAAGAAGATGCAACAAATCTTGCTAAGAAGATGAAAAGAGGGGATTATTCCTTGGAAGACTTCTTAACAAATCTAAAGCAAATAAAGAAACTTGGGCCACTAGAGAATATACTTAAGATGCTTCCCGGAGCTAGAAAGATGGGAATAGGGGACATAAATATAGATCCAAAAGATATGGCACATGTAGAAGCAATAATACTTTCCATGACACCTTACGAAAGAGAGCATCCTGAAGTTTTAAAGAATTCTCGTAAGATAAGAATAAGTAAGGGTAGTGGAAGAAGTGTTGAAGAAATAAATCGTTTACTTAAACAATTTGAACAAATGAAAGTAATGATGAAAAATGTTAGTAATGGTAATATGAAGATGCCATTTTAAATAAAATATTAAGTAGAGTGTTTAACAGAAAATAAAGATTAGTTAAGTACTTTACTTTTTTTATGTGATGCTTTATAATTAGTAGTGCATTATGGATTCGAAAGGATGTAAGTTATGGATGAATGTGTTTTAGATACCTTAAGAGATTTAAATATTTTAATTAAGAAAAGACTTTTTATTTTGGGCAAAAAGAATGGAATAGGTGTTCCACCAAGTCCATTACAAGTTAGAATATTTATGTATATTTATGAATCCAAGGATAAAGAGGTTTCACAAGCTCTTTTAGCTCAAGAACTAAAAGTATCAAAAGTATCTATTAGTGAAGCTGTTTCAAAAATGGTTAGTAATGGCAATATAAAAGTTATTACTAGTTCGAGCGATGCGAGAAAAAATGTTATAACTACCACTGATCAAGGAATTGAAATTATGAATAAGATGCGTCTCTCGTTTGATACATTAAAAAATGAGATACTTGCCGGTATTAGTGACGAAGAACTAGAAATCTTTTTTGGCGTAATGCAACATATGAAAGAAAATATAAGGGAGGATAATTATGTTTAAAATATTTAAAAATTTTACTAAAAAAGATGTGCTCTTAATAATTATTTGTATATCTTTGGTTGTTGTACAAGTATTTTTAGATTTAAAATTACCTGATTATATGAGTGAGATTACAAGACTTATTCAAACAGAAGGCAGTAGTATAAATGATGTCTTAATACAAGGTGGATATATGCTATCTTGTGCATTAGGAAGTTTATTAACTGCCATCTTTGTTGGATTTTTAGCTAGTAGGTTAGCTGCAAATTTCTCTAAAACTTTACGTAAGAAGATATTTGTTAAAGTAGAAGAATTTAGTACTGCTGAAGTAAAAGATTTTCAAACTAGTAGTTTAATTACTAGAACTACTAATGATGTAACCCAGTTTGAAATGATTATCGCTATGGGTTTACAAATGCTATGTAAGGCTCCAATAATGGCAGTCTGGGCAGTGTTAAAAATAATTAACAAGAGTATTGAATGGAGTATATTAACGGCTGTTTTAGTAGTAGTTTTACTTTTAACAATTGGCGCTCTTATGATAGTAGTACTACCAAGATTTGAGCGTGTTCAAAAACTAATTGATAAAGTAAATGGCGTTACTCGTGAGAATTTATCAGGCATTAGAGTTATTAGAGCCTTTAATGCAGAAAAGTTTGAGCAAGAAAGATTTGAAGATGTTAATAAGACTTTAACTAATACTCAATTATTTAATCAAAGATGTTTTTCAATACTTAATCCTGTAATGAACTTGGTAATGCATTCATTAACTTTAGGTATATATTTTATTGGTGCTTATCTTATTATGGATGCAGGTATGATGGAGAAGGTTACTTTATTTAGTGATATGGTAGTTTTCTCTAGTTACGGAATGCAAGTTATAATGTCATTTTTAATGCTTGCTATGATATTTATGATGTGGCCTCGTGCTCAAGTATC